>CALFEM010000602.1 GCA_937950105.1 uncultured Alphaproteobacteria bacterium
CGGTCGCCAATGCGCGCGATCTTCAGGTCGCCCAGGAAGAGACGCCGCGCGCGAGCGAGCGTCGCAGTGTGGTGTGGACCAAGTACGTCGGTGCCAGTGCCGGTGCGAGCCCGAGCGGCTCCAACGGTAGCGGCTCGGCAGCCGCGGCGTCGCCAGCGACTCCGACGAAGTAATCCTGCCTCGTGCAGCATGTCATCGGGCTCTGCTCACTTCGGTGGCCGGAGCCCGACGGCGTTTCGGGGCGATGCGAGGTGCAGGCCGTCTGCAGGCTCGCCGCTTCCCGGACGACGAACCACGGCCTATACAGCGCTCCCATATGCTGGAGGCGAGCCACCGGCGGGTCCACCTGGCCGGATCGTTCGAAAAGACGGAGCGCACATGAGCGACACTGCCGCCGCGAAAGATGCTCAGCTTCGGCGCACAGTTCTGACCGTCGCGCTCCTCAATCTCGGTTACTTCGGTGTCGAGGCGACCGTCGCGGCTGCCATATCGTCGGTTGCACTGTTCGCCGACAGCATCGACTTCCTCGAGGATGCAGCCGTCAACCTGCTGGTGCTCGCGGCCCTCGGCTGGTCGCTGGCGCGGCGGCGGCGAACCGGAATAGCGCTGGCCCTGCTGCTGCTGGTGCCGGGAATTGCGGCGCTATGGACAGCGGCCGAGAAGCTGTTTGCGACCGAGGCGATCGTTCCGTCCCCCGTACCGCTGACGCTGGCCGGTGTCGGGGCGCTCGCCGTCAACGCGCTGGCGGCGTACCTGCTCGCGCGCGTGCGCAAGCACGGCGGCAGCCTGACGCTTGCTGCATTTCTCTCGGCCCGCAACGACGTGATCGCCAACGTCGCCATCATCGCAGCGGGGCTCGCGACGGCCTGGCTGCAGACGATCTGGCCGGATCTCGTGGTCGGTGTCGGTATCGCAGTGATGAACGCGGGCGCCGCGTGGGAGGTCTACGAGGCGGCGATGGCTCCGGATGCCGAGGAGGCGCGAGCCTGACGGCGCTCGAATGCACAAACGGCGCAGAGTTGGCACTCTGCGCCGTTCGCTGCAGGGTCGAGACGGGGCGAACGTCTCAACGGGACCGGTTGTCGAGTGCGCCGATGGTGGTGTCGCTGGCCGTGTCGGCATCGCGCTTCGCGCGCGAGACGCGGCCACCGGAGCGCAACCGCTCGAGATAGCTGACGTTGGCGGCGGCCATCTGCTTCGGCAGCGCAGCCTCGCTCACCTCGCGGGCTTCCTCGACACGCCCGCTGAGGCCGAGAATGAGCGCCAGGTTCTGTTTGGCGCGACCGCTGCCGTCCTTGGTTGCGGCAACGCGGCGGAGCATCTTTTCCGCCTCGTCGTGCCGGCCGGCGAGCGCGTGCGACAGCGCCATGTTGTTGAGGATCGACGGATGTTCCGGGGCCAGCTTCAACGCCGCGGCGAATTCCTTGTCGGCGGCAGTGTGATCGCCGCTCGCGGCATGCGCGGCGCCGAGTGCCGATTTCACGCGCCAATCGGGGTTGGCCGGATCGTCCGCGGCGGCAAGATGCGTGCGGGCCTCGGCGATACGGCCGAGATCGAGCGCGAGCAGGCCGCGCTCCTTGCGCAACAGACGATCGTCGGGGGTCTTGTCGCTCGCCTCGTCGAGCAGGGCAAGAGCCGCGGTCTTGTCACCCGCCTCGCGCAGGTCGCGCGCCTTGGCGACGACTGCCGGCTCCTTCACTTTGGAAATAGCAGCTTTCTCGTTGCCGGTCGCGTCAGCGGTGACGGGCCTGGCTGGAGTCACGGGCGCCAGCGCCGAGGTTTCGATTTCGCCGTTGGCGGCACCGGTCGCGGACGACTGTGCCAGTTCCGGCAACTCGAGGCCGCTGCCCGCACATGCGCCGAGCATCAGGCTGGCGAGGACGGCGAGCGACGGCGCCGCAGCAGCGCGCGATGCGGAGATGCGCGGTTGCGCACTAATGGATGACTTCGACATGACGCCTCCTGACGACGGGGCGCGCGGCCGCACACGTGCGGCTGACGCATTGCAACTTCGCTACGATGGATTGGGAGACGCGCTAAACAACTCGACAGGACATGCGGGCCCGCGGCCCTCGCACGTGCGGGCGCATTGGGTGCGCACGCGGTGCCTCCCGTGACCTCGGCCGCAACGGGCGCAAGGCGCTTCGGAAGACACTTTCAACTTAGCAGGGGTTGCAGCGGCGGGCCGTGACCGGCGGGTCTTCTCCCCGTTATCCCCAGGGGGCACCGCCGCTGCGGTCAGCGCCGCTGTGCTTGCTCCAGTGCGGCAAGCGCGCGGCCATGGGTTTCGGCGGCCCCGTCGCCGGCGTCGATGACCGGCCAGGAGATGGCCCCTGCATCGCGCGTGAGCTGCAGGTCGACGACATCGGGCGTCGCATCCGAAGCGTCGCCCGTGCGCGTGGCCACACGCTCGCGCAATCTGGCGGCGTCGGCCGCGAGCCACAGCCCGCAGAACGGGGCACCCGTGTCGCGTGCCAAGTGCTCGATCGCGGCGCGTTCGTCCGGTCGCTGGAACACGGCATCGACGACGACGCTGTGCCCGGCTGCGAGAGCGGCCGCGGCGCGCTCGTGGAGCCGCGCATAGACTCGCGCGGACATTTCGGCCGTGTAGGTCTCGCGCGGCAAGCGTGCGTCGAGCGCATGACCGAGCATCGCCTTGCGCTCGGTATCACTGCGCAACAGCAATGCCCCCGGTGCGGGCTCCATGCCCGGCGCGAGCGTGGCGGCAAGTGTCGATTTGCCGGAGCCGGACAGCCCGCCGACGGCGATCAGGCGCGGCGAGGCCGGAGCGAGATTGCGCAGTGCATGTGCCAGATAGCTTTCGGCCTCGGCGCTCGCGGCGCGCGCGGGCGGCGTCTCGGCATCGAGCATGATGCCGCGCTCCGTCGCCACCATCGCGCGGATGCCGGCCCTCATGCCGAGATAGAGCGGCAGCGCCGCGAGCCCTTCGATGTCGTCGAGCGTGCGCGCGCGAAGCATATAACGGTTGAATACGGCATTGGCCGCCGCGCGCGCACCGCGGTGATCGAGATCCATGAGCAGGAATGCGAGATCGTAGAGCGTATCGACGCTGGCGATCTCCTCGCTGAACTCGATCGCGTCGAAGGGGGTCGGCCGCCCCTCCCACAGCACGAGGTTGGCGAGATGCAGGTCGCCGTGGCAGCGGCGCACGAGCCCGCGCGCGGCGCGTTGCCGGATGACCGCGGCGGCCGACACGACACGTTGCTCCGCCCGCGCCGCCAGCAGTTCGACGGCCGGCATCCTCGCATCCGGCGCGATCTGACGCAGCGTCGTCACGATCTCGCGCACGATCGATCGCATCTTGGCGACGGCATCGATGCCGTCGACGATCGCGGCACGCTCGTGCATCTCGCGCACCACATCGGCCGTCTGCTCGGCCAGTGCGATATCGAAGCGGCCAGCGTCGACACGGCGCGACAGCAGATCGTCCTGCGCGAACGCACGCATTTCGACGGCCCACTCGACCGCCATTCCGGGGCCACCGACGCCAAGCCGGCCGTCGCTGCGCTCGGTGATGGGCACCACGCCCAGATAGACGGCGGGCGCCGTCACCTGGTTGACCTCGACCTCGCGCTGGCAGGCGGCGCGCCGCTTTTCGAGCGTCGAATAGTCGAGGAACGGGAGATGCACGGCGCGCTTGATCTTCAGAGCCCGCTCGCGGCCCGCGAACACCACGGAGGCGTGCGTCATGTGCACTTCAGGCATGTGGGCATCGATCGCGCCCGCAGTCGAAAGAAAATCGATCACGCGCCTCTGGCCGGGCCCGTCGTCGCCATGTGGCGTTGGCTTCGATCGCGTCATGTCCGGGCCCTCACCCTGCCCCACGTCAACGGGAAGGAGCCGCGCCACGCGACGGGCCACACGGCGACTGCCGGCCGCAGTCCGGCATACACCGCGCGGCCCTCGAACCTTGTCGCCGGCCGGGACCGCATCTCAGCAGACGGTTGGCTGGCACAGCCGCAGCGTGAATTTCTCATGCCCGCGTGTCCGCGTGAAATCGTATTCGCGTCCGTCGAAGCAGCGTGCGCGCCCCTCGGTCGAAGAGGTCTCGCCGAGCGGCACGTCACGCGAGAACAGTATCTTGTCGAGTGTGCAGTTGTAGGTTTCCTGAAGTTGCAGGGCGAGAATGCCCTGCCACTGGGGTGCATCGTCGGCACGGGCCCCCACGGGCCACATCAGAGCCGTCGCGAGCAGGGCGCCGACAGCGGCGAGCATCGCGAGAAGCATCGGCCGGTGCGGGGCGGCATGCAGCGCGGTCTCTCGGGTTTTCGGGACGTGGCGGCTCATTCCAACTCCTGTAACGGCTGATGGTCCGCAGGTTTCCGGCTCGGTTGCAGGCCGGGCAGGCCGGCCTGGTCGTGCCGGTCGAGATTTCAGAAGCGGTCAACTCCGATCGAACAAGTCTCGCATTCGTACCCGGCATCACCTTGACGGCGGTCAAGGTTACTGTCGTGATCAGCCGACATGGTCGTTCGACCGTGAAAAGCCGAGGCCTGCAAACGCACAGGATGCGCGCGTGAAGACCATATTGGTCCATCTCAACGATCATCGCCGGGCCGAGAGCCTGCTGGCGCCGGTGGTTGCGATCGCCCGGCGGCACACCAGCCATGTCGTCGGCTTCCACACCTATACCGGTCTGCCGCCGGTTGCGGCGGTGGCTGTGCCCTATGGTGCGAGCGTGCTCGACTCTGTGGTGCAGGCGGACCGGCGTGAAGCCGAGGCGCTGGAGCAATTGTTTCGCGCGGCGACGGCAGGATCGGCGTTCTCGACGGAGTGGATCAGCGCCAGGTCACCGCATCCCGACCTCGCCGCCTTCGTCATGCAACACGGCCGCGCCGCTGATCTGATCGTGGCGAGTCAGTCCGATCCCGATTGGGATTTCGCGCCGATCCTCGACTTTCCGGAACGACTGGCGATGGAAAGCGGCCGGCCGGTGCTGGTGGTGCCGGCTCTCGGCAGTTTCACTGCCGGGGGGCGCTGCATCGCGGTCGCCTGGGACGGCTCGCGCGAGGCGGCGCGCGCCGCGTTCGACGCAATGCCACTGCTCGCCGCTGCCGAAAGCGCGGTGCTGAGATCGGAAGAGCACACGTCTGAACTCCAGTCACTTAGGCACCTCGTATG
>CALFEM010000603.1 GCA_937950105.1 uncultured Alphaproteobacteria bacterium
GGATACTGAAGTCCAATATCTGAAAAAGAGCCTGATCGAGGTCAGGGTCTTGCAGCAGCACCTCCTCGACGATGGTCACGAACAAGGAAAGCCGGTGGTCGGCAAGTGGGTTGCTTCTCCAGAAGCTGAACCAAGGAAAATAGACCTGCCCGCCGACGCTATATTCGAGGGGTGCCTCGAAGGGGATCATGATGTCCCGCGCGAGCGGATAGTAGCGCCGCGCTACCCGCCGGGGTGGACTGTCAGGCTCGATCCCAGAGAAGTGGTTGCCGATCAGCGGCAGAACTTCGATCAGAAGCTCACGCACCCATGCGCGCTTTTCTGCCCGCCGAATGCCCTCAACGACCTGGGCGTAGGGTACGCCCAAGACCAGCATGTCACGGACAGCGGCGAACAGAGGATCGTAGCTGAACTGAGGTGGATACTTGGCCAGCGCAACTAGCTTGCGCCGAACGCCATCAGGCGTATCGCGCCAGTTGCGGGCCATATGCTGCAAGGACGGAACCTTCACTGTCTTGGCCATAGGCCGCCTCCGAGAACAACCAGATACGAGGCAAACCAGACAACAAGCGCCCGCTGGCGATCAGCTTCAGTTCCACTGACCCTTGAAGTGCTTCCGCACTTCGCCCGTGCCGACGAATTGCGAGAGGATACGATAGTTGCGATCACGCCAGCGGATACGACCGGCGACGATTGCCGGATGCACGCCCACGCGCTGCGCCAGCGACATGACATTGGATGGATAGGGCGCATCCTGGGCGGGATGCTCGTCCCATTCCTTGCGAGGGATCAGCCCTTCCTCGGCCCATTCGTCGGCTTCCCGCTCGCGCTCGTCATCATCCTTGGCCCTGAGATCAAAGTCGTCCACGAACATCTGCTCGCTGCCTTCGGCCAGATGGCGCGCAACATGTGTGAGTTCGTGAAGCAGACAGAACCAGAAATTGTCGAGGCGGTCATAGCGGAGCGTCATGCCAATAACCGGCGTACCGTCGACTAGCAACAGGGCTGCTCCGTCGAGATAGGTGTTCGGCAGATGGGGCGCGACGATGAGAATGATGCCATGATCTGCCAGAAAATCTTTTGCCCGCATTGGGCCATCATCGAAGGCGCTGAGCTTGGCGACCTCACGGAGAAAAGCGCTCGTTATGACGCCTTTGCGATAGGTTTGCTTCGGCTTCGACGCTGCGGCTTCGGCAAGCACATGCATGCACCAGCCGGCGAGCGCGTAGCTATCCATCTTCGCGTTTCGGCGCGCACCATCGCTCTTGCGACACAGCGGGGCAGCGACCTCAAGCCCGCCAGCACGAGTCATAAGATCGCGCAAAAGCCGCTCGGCATTTTCTTTGGCGTTCTTCTTCGACTTGATAAAGCCGCGCTTCACCATTTCGAGTACAGGAAATCTGCTCCAGTCCAGCCCCTCGACGTCATCCGGAATGGTTCCTCCCGGTTCCTGGATCAGCACCTCGGCCGGTATGCCGAGGTGCTTGTGCAGAGCGCGGATCATCGACAACGTTAGGTCCCGCTTGCCAGAAAGAACCTCCGACACCTTTGCCGAGCTGCCGATGTAGGGGATGAGATCCTTGTTCGATAGGCCCTCCTGCTCCATGCGGAACCGGATAGCCGCGATGGGGTCGGGTAGCTCGATCGGGTGGTGCTTTTCCTCGTAAGCCTCAATCACCATGGCGAGGTGTTCGAGCTCATCGCCGCGGGGCGTCCCTGCTTCAGCATCCATGAGATGCTCAGCACGCGCCAGCGCTGCCTTGTAATCGTCCTCCGTACGGATCAGATGCACGTTCACCATGTCACACCTCCTCCGTGTCGATGTCGTCGTACTCGGAGTGCGTTCCCACCCACTTGATGTACACAACCTTCACGGAGTAATTCACTCCGACCACCAGCCTGAACTTGTTGCCGCAGATATTGAACACGACGCGCCCATTCTTAAGGATGCTCGCGCTGCGGTAGTTCAGTTTGAGCTGATTTGCAGTGCTCCATTGGGCCTGCTTGACCTCTCGATACCAGGACTTCAGGGCCTCCTCGAGGGCGGGCTGATCCGCGCCCCCATAAGACTCCCAGTAGTCACGGAGAGCCTTCCCCGACAGAATCTGCATGCCCGGCTCCCGACCGAGATTGATGTATTCCCTAATTGGGAGTTTGTCAACCGCTCCCATATTGGGAGTATTGATATGGCAATGGCTGGAAGGAGTCTATCCCCGGGCGACGGACGACTCTTGCACGATTCGCCGTGTTCCGGCCTCGGTTACTGAAGGCGTGAAGGCAGGGGAATGCGTGAGTAGAAGCGTTCGATGTCTCGATTATCGATGCGCATACCGGGATTGATCTTGGCGCCGTGGTGCCAGACTTTGTCCCATGGTCCACCCGGTGCATGGGTAAGCTCACGTAGAACAGCGGCACTGAGTCGGCCGTAGATTGCGACCACGCGCGTCAGCAGGTCCAAGGTAGCAGCATCAAATTCGTAAGAAACGACCTCATCACGCCCGGTTAACGAGTTAGCCCTGTAGGCTCGGCCTCGGATCGGGTCCGAGCCGAACTGCTTGAACTCACGATAGAGGTACTGCAACACAGGCCCATGCTCCCACGCCTCGAACGACTGTCGTATCAGCGGCCGGCCGAGTTCGATAAGAGCCCAAACGTGGCAGAAGTAGACTATCTTCTGCAGAGCCATCGGCGTGATGGCCACCCCAGCCGCGTCGGCTTGGTCCAGAACAAAGTTGGCGATGGCTCTGCCGTCGGAGGTCATGCTAGTTAGTTGCGTTCCCTATACGTTCTCATTGCCTGATTTGCCGCTACTGTTCAACATACATTGCCGTCGGCGTCGAGCGGCTCGGCGGTTTCATCCCGTCTGGCGCAGGAGATCCTTCATGGCGTTGGCGGCGAAGGATCAGCTGGCGAGGAGGCCTTCAGGGCCTCCTCCCAATTGGCAAGTTCATCAAGGATTTGGTTCGATGTTTTTCCTGAGAGGTCCACCAACCCTAACCTACATATTTTATCGGCATCGCACGTTGACCTGCCTGGCGCCGGTTGGCCGCTTCATCTCGGCGTTTCCGACCATGGCTGCGGCGCGATTTCTCGCCGAGCTGCGTGCCGAACTCAGCTCGAAACATGTCTCCGACACGCGCGGGATCGCGGCGCGGCGCGCCACAATCTGCAACATGGGTGCGGCCGTAGAGCATCACTGCCGCCATCTCGAGTCCAGCACCCGCCAGCCTGATTGAAGCCACCGCTGTCATGACGGACTATCCGCCCGCATTGCTTCGCGAGGGGAAAGATGTTTCGCCGGATTTCTGAGAGGGCTTATGCCGTGGCGGCGGTGCTCACGGCCACGCTTTGCCCGTCCCTGACCGGCGCGCGGGCCGAGGACGCGCCCAAGCTCGACGCCAGCGCCACGATCGCGGCCACCAGCGACTACGTCTACCGCGGCGTCTCACTGCGTGACGAGAAGCCGACGCCGATGCTCTATCTCGAGGCCCGCTACGGCCAGTTCTACGCGACCGGCCTGCTCATCGGCACATATCTCGGCACCGACGCGCTCGGGCGCGGCCTCGGCCACATTGAAGCAGACGCAACGGTCGGGTTCGCCCCGACGGTCGGCAAGGTCGATTTCAACTTCGGGGTCAAGTACACCGGCTACCCTGCCGGACGCGATCTCGTGGTCGGTACGCTGGACCGCGCGGAACGCGACTTCATCGAACCGTTCGCCGGCGCGAAGCTCAACATCACCGATACCTTGAGTATCGGCGCTACCGCCTACTGGACGCCCGACTTCTATTATGAGACCGGCCAGGTCACGACGATCGAAGGCCAAGGCGCGATCGTGCTGCCTGCATTTGCTTCGGTACAGTCACGCTTCACCGTGACGGTCGGCAGCGTCCACAGCGAGCGGCCGGACGTCGCCGCGCCCGGCGACGGCTACGTCTATTACAACGCCGGCATCGAAGGGCAGATCGACCAGCTGCTGTTCGACCTCCGCTACTGGGGCACCGACGTGGGCGGAATCGACGTGTTCGACCAGCGGTTGTCATTGTCCGTCGGCGTCAAGCTGAAGTAGTGAACTGTTCGTTTGTATGCGCAGATCGCGAACTGACGAACTGCCCGCCTGTACGTCGTTCGGAAGTGATACCATGACCCGCAACGTCCAGCGCAGCGTGCCGCTCCTCACCCCGTCAGGTTCTTCGATACAGCCGTGATAAACCTCCTCCCTCTCGGCCTCGCGGTCTTTCTCGCTACCCTGGGCTATGGCGTGACGTTCCCGCTGCTGGCCATCAGGCTCGAGGCGACCGGAGTGTCGGGCCTGCTCATCGGCGTGAACGCTGCGATGCCGGCGCTCGGCTGGATCATCGGATCGGCGCTGATCCCGCGCCTGCAGATCCGCCAGGGAATCTCCATCGTCTGGCTGGCGCGCGGTTTCCTCGTCATCGCCGCCCTGAGCCTCGCCGCGCTGCGGTTTGCCGACGGCTATGGTTCGATGACCGCGCTGCGCTTTGCCTTCGGCGGCTCGATGGGCCTTTTCCTGCGCAGCGTCGAGTTCTGGATCAATGGCAGCGCCGCCGACGAACAGCGCGGCCGCACCCTCGGCCTCTACAGCATACTGTTCATGGTCGCGATCATGCTCGGGGCCGCGCTGCAACCGGCACTCGGCACGTCCGGTTGGCCGGCTTTCGCTCCCCCGATAGCGTTGATCGCTGCGGCAACGCTGGTGCTCCTCGTCTGGCGCGGCGTGAAGCCTCCCCATGTCGACCTCGCCGTGCCTGCATCCGCACTCTCGCTGGTCGTGGCGGTGCCTGCCGCGTTCCTCGCTGTCCTCGCCTACGGCATGTTCGAGTCGATCCCGGTGTCGCTGATCGAGGTCTATGCGCTCAAGAACGGCCTCGGGGAGACGACCGCCGCGCTGACGCTGTCGGCCGCCGCTCTCGGCAACATCCTGATGCAGTATCCGGTCGGCGCTCTCTCGGATCGCATCGGTCGCCTGCTTCCCCTGCTCACTTGCGCCCTCGTCGTCATCGCCAGCTCACTGGCCATGCCCTACGTCATGTCCGACCAGTCGCTGTTTCTCGCTCTCGTCGGCGTGTGGGGTGGCGCCGCCGGCACGGTCTATTCGCTGGCCCTGGCGATGGTCGGCGACCACTACGACGGAGCGCGACTGGTGGTCGCGAACGCGGCCTTCGGTATCGTCTACGCCATCGGCAGCTTGGTCGGTCCTCTGACCAACGGTGCGGCGCTTGACACGTATGAGACACACGGTGTCATGTTTGCTGCAGCCGCGATATTTGCCGCGCTGGTGGCCCTTGTCGGCGCCAGTCAGGCCATACGTCGCCCGGGGGTGTCGCAATGAGATGCGAGCTTCAGCAACTGGCCGAGGACGTGCGGCGGGCGCCGAACCTCGATGCGTTCTGGAACCGCATCCACACCGAACTCGAGCACCGTGGCGCATCCAGCATCCTCTTCGGCGTCCTCGCATCCGAGCGCGAGGTGGAAGTTCACCGCCTGACCAAGGCGCTGATCTGGAAGGGCACGCACAAGCGCGAGTTCTTCGACGTGTTCGGACCGGAGAGTTTCGTAGACGACGACGTCACGGCGGAACTGTGCGTCGGCAGTTCCGAGGTGGTGTTCTGGAACGATATGAGCAACTGGGAGAACGCGACGCCGGCCGAGCAGGCCCGCGCGCGGATCGAGCGTGACCTC
>CALFEM010000604.1 GCA_937950105.1 uncultured Alphaproteobacteria bacterium
AATGGCCGAATTCATCCAGCGCGCGCTCGAGGACCTGCCGCCGGAGGTCTCGAGCGATGTGTGCGAGCGCGGCATCTACCTGACCGGCGGTGGCGCGCTGCTCGACAAGCTCGACGTGGAACTGGAGCGGCGCGTCGCGGTCAAATTCCGCGTGCCGGAACTGCCGCTGCAATCCGTCGTGCGCGGCTCCGCCGTGGTGCTCGCGGACCTCGCCGCGTACGAGCACCTGCTGTTACGGCCGTGACGGGGGGCGGGCGCGAATGAGACGGCGTAACCTCGAGGGCGGTCTGCTGACGGGCGACGAACTGCGCGCGCCGCGCTTCGGCCTGCTGCTGGTCGTGCTGTTTCTCGTATCGATCGCTTTGCTGGTGCTGAGCCGCCTCGAGCACAGCTACGTGCGGCTGTTGCGCGCGTCGATCACGGAGACGCTGTCGCCGGTGCTGGCCGCCCTGCAGGTGCCGCTCGAGCCCGTGCGCTGGCTGGCCCGGCAGACCACCATGCATCTGGAACTCGCCGAGGATTACGAGCGGCTGAAGCGCGAGGCGCAGGAGGCGGAAAGCTGGAAGTGGCGGGCGCGCGATCTCGAGCGCCAGATCGCCGATCTTGCGCGGCTGAGCAAGGTCGCGCCGGAGCCGGTGATGCCCTTCATCACGGCGCGGGTGGTGGCGACATCGACCGGCGCGTTCGCCGAGAGCGCGGTGGTGTCCGCCGGTCGGGCGCACGGCGTGCGCACGGGCTATCCCGTCGTCAGCGGAGACGGTTTCGTCGGGCGCATCGTCGAGACGGGTGAACAAGCCTCTCGCGTGCTGCTGCTGACGGACCCGATGAGCCGCATTCCCGTTCACGTCGGCGCACTCGGCGTGCGCGCGGTGATGACCGGCGACAACGGCCCGCTGCCGCGTCTGCTGCATCTGAGCGAGCGCGCCAGCGTCGCCGCCGGGGAAGCCGTCTTCACGTCGGGCGTCGGCGGGCTCTTTCCGCGCGGGCTTCGCATCGGCGAGGTGGCCGACGCCGTGCACGGGCCAGCGGTGAAACTGCGGGCCGACCTGGCCGGTCTCGATTATCTGAGCATCCTGTTCTTCGAGACGCCGCTGCTCGAATTGACCGACCGCACGCGGGGTGATCCGCGCCGCCGCGATGTCGCGACCGACCTGTCGTCGCGCGACTGGCCGGCAGCCGGAACCAAGCCCGCGATACCCTTGCCGGTGCAGCGCTCCGCTGCGCCTGCGCTCCCGGCGGAGACGGTGCGATGACGCTGGTGCGCGCGGCTCTGCCACCGGTTCTGGTGCTGTTGCTGGCGCTCGTCGCGGCGCTGCCGTTCGGCATGCGCAGCGAGCTGCGCTTCGTGTTGCCGATCTTGCCGGCGCTCGTCGTGCTCGCGTGGAACGCCCGGCGTCGCAACGCGGTGCCGGAGTGGGTCGCGTTCCTGGCCGGGCTCATGCTCGACGCCGTGAGCCAGGGCCCGCTCGGCTACTGGGCGCTGCTGTATCTCGTCGCCTACGTGCTCGCGGCGCTGTTGCGCGGGCCGGCCGACGAGGGGGCGGTGCTGCGCTGGGCGCGCTTCGTGCTGGCGACGGTGCTGCTCGGCGTCGCGACCTGGTCGCTGCTGTCCTTCTATTCGATGCAGCCTGCGGATGTGCGACCGCTGCTGACGGCGGTTGCCGCAGCGGCACTGATCTATCTGCCGCTGGCTGCCCTGATCGCTCTCGTCGAGCCGAAGCCGGCCTACGCGGCGAGCGGACATCTCGTGCGCGGGAGCTGATCGATGCGGCCGGAGGACGAGGAGGAAGAGCTGCGCCGCCGCCAGCACTTCAACCGCCGCGCGCTCCTGCTCGGCGGTATCGGTGTCGCGGGGTTCGCCGGGCTGGCGGCACGGCTCTACCAGATCCAGGTGATGCAGGAGAGCCGCTACGGCGTGCTGGCGGAGACCAATCGGGTCACCACACAGATCCTGCCGCCGGCGCGGCGTGGTCGCATCCTCGATCGCTTCGGCGAAATACTCGCCCGCGGCGACGAGGCGTTCCGCGCGACGCTGATGCCGTCGCTCGCCAATGATATCGAAACGGTGCTGGCCAATTTTGCGCGCGTCGTTCCGCTGGCCGAGCGTGACATGGCGCGTCTGATCGCGCGTGCACGCCGCCAGCGGGCGAACGAGCCGATCATCCTCGCCGCGGACCTCTCGTTCGAGCAGGCGGGCGGCATCGCGGTGCTGGCGCCACAACTGCCGGGGGTCGAGATCGAGGTTGCAGAGCGCCGCGTCTACCCGCGCGGCACGCTTGCGGGACATACGGTCGGGCACATCGGACACGCAGAACAGGTGGCGGTCGACGACGATCCGGTGCTGCGCATGCCGTGGATCAAGGCAGGGCGGACCGGGCTCGAGCGCGGTCAGGAGCGCACGCTCGCGGGCAGCTCCGGTCGCGTCAAGCTGGAGGTGGATGCGCGCGGCCGCATCGTGCGGACCATCGAACGGAGAGAGGCGGTTTCGGGGCGCGACGTCGTCTCGACCATCGACATGGCGCTGCAGGAAAAGGTCACGGCGGCGATCGCCGGCCAGCGGTGCGCGGCAGCGGTGGTGCTCGATGTCGCCAGTGGCGAGGTCGTGGCCATGGCGGCGGTGCCCGGCTACGACCCGGGTGCGATCGTCGACGGGTTGAGCGCCGCCAGCTGGAAGCGGCTGGTCGATGCTCCGGATGATCCGATGCTCGACCGCGCGACGGCCGGCCAGTATCCGCCCGCATCGACGTTCAAGATGGTGACGGCGCTGGCGGCGCTGGAGGCGGGTGTCGTCGGCGTGCGCGATCGCGTCGATTGCCACGGCTCATACGCGTTCAAGGATCAGAACTACCGCTGCTGGAATCGCGGCGGACACGGTCGCATGGATCTGGTGGCGGCACTGCGGGAAAGCTGCGACGTGTATTTCTACGAGATGGCGGTGCGCACCGGCATCGACCGCATCGCGGCGATGGCGCGCCGCCTCGGTATCGGTGACACGTTCGATTGCGGACTGGCGCTCGGGCGGGCCGGCGTCGTACCCGACAGCGACTGGAAAATCGGCACCGTCGGCCGCCGCTGGATGGCCGGCGAAACGCTGCACGCAGCGATCGGGCAGGGCTACGTGCTCGCGACACCGCTGCAACTCGCGGTCATGGCGGCGCGCATCGCCAGCGGGCGTGAGATCGTGCCGAGACTGGTCCGCGCCGCCGACGCCGCAGAGCCGTATCCGTCGCCGCGATCCCTCGGCATCCCCGAAGCGCACCTCGAAATCGTCCGCCGTGGCATGCATGCGGCCGTCAACAGCGACGGCGGTACGGCGGGACGTGCCAATCTCGATGACGTCGACGCCGAACTCGCCGGCAAGACCGGGACGGCCGAGGTCACGCGCGGCGAGAAGCGCGAAGCCGGCGAGACGCCGTGGGAACTGCGCAACCATGCGCTGTTCGTCGCCTACGCGCCTTACGACAAGCCGCGTTACGCGCTGAGCGTGGTGGTCGAGCATGGCGGCAGCGGGGGCAGTATCGCGGCGCCGATCGCGCGAACCAAGATCGGAAGAGCACACGTCTGAACTCCAGTTACTTAGGCATCTCGTATGCCGT
>CALFEM010000605.1 GCA_937950105.1 uncultured Alphaproteobacteria bacterium
GCGCCGAGCGAGAAGAAGCCGCCGCCGCCACCCTTCTCGCGGTCGGGGATCAGCGACGTGCGCCAGGCGACGGAACCGCCGCTGGCCGAGAACGCCGTGACACTGCCGACGGCATCGAGGGTGTAGACACGGCCGCCGTAAACGATCGGCGAGGCGGTGACGCGGCCGGCCTTGCTCGAGCCGGTGCCGGCATCGCCGCTCCACGCGGTGCGGACCGCGGCGGACAGTGCCAGATGCCCCGGCGCATTGCCGGCGTCGCCGCCCGACTGCGACCACTCGTCGTTGGCGCGCTCCTGCGGCAGCGCGATCGGCTTGTCGGCCGACGCCAACTCGCCCGGCACCTTCTCGGCGACGGCCATGATCGGCACGCGCTTGCCCGGCAGCGGCGTCTGCTTTTCCTTGAACGGGTTGAGGTCGGTGATCTTCGGCAGGCTCGGCAGGCTGTCGGAGCAGCCGCCGGCGAGCGCCGCGAGAGCGATGACCGCGGTGACGTGTGCAAAGCGAGCCCTGGTGCCCATCCCGCGGACCTTCCCCTGTCCCCGCACCGGCGAAATGCCGGTGTCTACTTCTGTCCCTGTGGCGCCGGCTGGGCCGGAGCGGCAGGCGTAGGTGTCGCAGCAGCAGGCGCCTGGGGCGCTGCAGCAGGCGGTGCGGCGGCAGGCGCCGTTGCCGCCGGTTTCGCCACGCTGGCGAGATCGGCCGCGACGATGCCGCCAAGCAGGATCTGCGAGCGCTCCCGAACGCTCGGCGGCGCCTCGGCGTCGGCGAGAATCCGCTCGAGCGCGGATCGCGCCTTTTCGGTCTGCCCCGCCTTGAGCGCGCCGACCGCGATCAGCTCGCGGGCATTCGAACGCCACGGACTTGTATCGGCAGCCAGATCGTTGAGCCGATTCTCGACCTCGGTAAAGGCGCCATCCCCAACCTTCAACATGGCGAGATTGAGGGCAGCGAGCGAACGCAGCGTCGTGTCGGCCCCCTTGTCGTCGGCGAGCGCCGCATACTCGGTGGCGGCCTTGGCGCGATCCCCCGCCTTGGCGGCGGCGGCGGCGAGCTGCAGCCGGGCGAGAGCCGCATACCCCGAAGGCCCGCCCGACGCGATCTTCTCGAAGGCCGCACGCGATTCGTCCGCCTTGCTTTGTTCAGCGAGTTGCAGCGCCGCGTTGAAGCGCGCTCCGGCTTCGGCGGCGGCGGCAGCCTTGCGGTCGTTGTAGAACCTGACGCCCCATACAGCGGCGACGAGGGCAATGGCGGCGATCAGGAAATAGGTGCCGTAGCGGTTCCACAGCTCCTGCATACGCTCGCGGCGCAGTTCCTCCTCGACCTCGCGGATCAGGGTGTCTTCGTTGTTGGCCATCGGGCTCCAGCGTCCGGTTCAGTTTGGCGGCCGGCCGAACCGCCCACCCGTCCTCGTTCACCCTGCCGGGCCCAGCGCGACCGAACGCGCCGAGACAAGGCAGGGAATAAGCCCGCATAGATAGCCGAGACGGGAAATGACGCAAGCGCGCCCGCGCAACGCGCCGGATCGTTATCCTGCGATTCCCTTCGCCGATTACGGCGCTACGTGCCCGGACTTTTCGACCTTTTCGTGGCCCGCGAGGATGCCGGAGCCGCCCCCGCCGCCTCGCCGGAGGCTTTCGCGCCGCCCTCGTCCTTCATCGCATACGTGTGCTCGCTCGCCGGGAACGTGCGCGCCCGGACCTCGTCTGCATACCCAGCGATCGCCCGCTCGATGGCCGCGCCGACCTCACCGAACTCCTTGACGAACTTCGGCACCCGCGGCGAAAGCCCGAGCATGTCCTCCATCACGAGGATCTGCCCGTCGCACACGGACGAGGCGCCGATACCGATGGTCGGGATCGGGATCGACCGCGTGATCCGGGCGGCCAGCGGCTCGGCCATCGCCTCGAGCACCACCGAAAACGCGCCCGCTTCGGCGACGACGCGCGCATCCTCCTCGATCGCCGCCCACTGCGCCGCCTCGCGGCCCTGCGCCTTGAAGCCGCCGATGACGTTGATCGACTGCGGCGTCAGGCCGATGTGGGCCATCACCGGGATGCCGCGATCGACCAGATAGCGGATGGTCTCCGCCATGCGCCGACCGCCCTCGAGCTTCACCGCTCCGCAGTCGGTCTCCTTCATCACGCGCGCGGCGTTGCGGAAGGCGACCGGCGGGCTCTCCTCGTAGGTGCCGAACGGCATGTCGACGACGACCAGCGCGCGCCGCGCGCCGCGCGCCACCGCCTTGCCGTGCATGATCATCAGCTCCAGCAGGACCGGCACCGTCATCTCGTAGCCGTGCATGGCCATGTCCAGACTGTAGCCGACCAGCAGAAAGTCGCAATACTTGTCGGGTATCGCGGCCGTATGCGCATAATACGAGGTCAGCGAAACGATCGGCTCGACGCCCTTCTTTGCGGCGATGTCCGGCGCCATCAGGCGGCGGACTTTGGCCCCACCCTGAGATCCGGCCGGTGACTGTGCGGACATGGAATTCCCTCGTGATGCTTTTCGAATGTTGCGGGCCCGCGCAGCCCGCGCGGCACCATGCGGCGGACGACTATGTACAGGGGGCGCGGGGGAAGTCGCTCCTGAATTTTAGCATGCACAGCCCCGCCCTCTGCGTGCCGGTCCACCGTTCCTGTCGGCGGGAACGTCACCCGGCGACGCTCTGCTGCAATGGAATTGAGCATAACCGGCTTGCCGCCGCGCAACACAAGTCGAGGATTATCGGTTGCTTCTGAGGACTTGATTGCGGCATGCGCAGGGCGCTGATAACGAATCCATGAGATACTTGCCGCATCCGTCGAAATGCATCTCGTGTCGTA
>CALFEM010000606.1 GCA_937950105.1 uncultured Alphaproteobacteria bacterium
GCCGGCATCGCCCGGGGCACTCACTGGATTCCACAATCGCCATCCTTGAGGGCCAATTTAATGCCGGCGGCTCCGAGCCGCTCGACGGCATCCTGCCGAGGACGGATACTTTACGGTCTATAGAGCAGCGTGCTATATTTCCCGGAAGAGGGGGAACCGGTGCGGATTTTCGTGGTGAAGGGATTTGCCCGGTTTCAGCGGCGGGAGCGACTGGGCAACGAGGCGCTGTGCGATGCCGTCGACCGAGCCGAGCGCGGTCTCATCGACGCCGATCTCGGCGCCGGCCTGATCAAGCAGCGTGTCGGGCGGCCGGGACAAGGGCGTCGCGGCGGGTTCCGCACACTGCTCGCCTATCGGGCGGGTTCGCGGGTGGTGTTCCTGCTCGGCTTCGCCAAGAACGAGCGCGACAATATCGATACCGATGAACTGGCCGTGCTGCGCGCAAGGGCCCAGGTGTTTCTCGAGCTGGATGACGCGGCCATCAAGGCGCGCATCGCTGATGACGACATGACGGAGGTGCGCTGTGGCGCAGGCGAAGAGCAAGAGTGAGTTGAAGGGCCACGCTCCGAAGCGCCAGGCTTCGAAGGGGAAGACCCCGACAGGCAAGGCGCGGGTGCGCGCTGAAATCGTCGAGATGACCGAAATTCTGCACCGTGCGGGTGCGGTCAGCGCCGCGGAACTGGAAAAGACGACGCTGCGGATGCTCGGGCGCGATGCGCTGCCGAAGGTCGAGCCACTGACCCCGGGAGAAATCGTCGGCGTGCGCGAGGCGGCGGGCGTCAGTCAGGCCGTCATGGCCGGGTTTCTCAACGTCGGTGTGACGACGGTCAGCCTTTGGGAACGTGGCGAGCGCAAGCCGACCGGAACGGCGTTGAAGCTGCTGCACGTCGTCAGAACGAAAGGCCTCGCCGCGCTTCGGTGATGGGTACGGGTGCCGTCGCGCGGCGCAATTGCGCCACACGAGCTGTTGCCCAAAGGTCGCGATAAGCCTCGTATGGGCTCTACACTACCCCTGCGCTACCCCAACGGTGCTGTGTATTCGGCAGGCCATTGAACGGGCTGGCGTTTCCCGCCTGGAGCACGCGCTTTCCTAGAGTGAGGCCGGTCAACCGACCGCGATGTTACGACCGAGAACAAAAAAGGGCCGCGGATCGCTCCGCAGCCCATCCGATCCGGAGTGTCGTTGTCAGTTGACACCACAGGGCTCCGGATACACGTCGTTACCTTCCGCAAACGTATCGGCCCCCACGAGGTAGTAGGGCTTGCCGAACGAACTCTCGATCGGATCAAGGATCGACAGCTGGTCGATTTCGACGACAACGTCGGTGCGGCTTACCGTGTTGGCAAAGCGCACGGACTTGGCGCCCTCGCTCGGCAATGCGACGAAGGCGTCGATCGTCGCCTTCTTCACCAGCACCAGGCACTTCTCATGGTGGGAGAGGCAGCAGAGCTGCATGTTGCCATGAGCGTCGGCCCAGACGTGATGGTCGCTGCCGCCGATCCGGCGTCGCGAGATCTTCGCGGTGGGGGTGTCGAGAAGCATGGAAGTGGCCTCCTGAGGCCGAGTATCGCACCGGCGGCACTACGCTGCCGGCCGTGTCCAGGGCTCATCAAGCTCAGTGCCAGATCGTAGATTTTTTCGATTTGTCTCAATGAGTTTCACGAGACGGCGACCTCAAGAATGTGACAGCAAAACCGGGACACTTGTGTTGGAGTTGAACACGCTTCGACCATCCGGCCGCCGAGGCAATCATTCCAGACCCGCCGTCCTGGGCTGATTGTGAGCACGCCCACTGATACGATCTGACCAACGCGGACTTCATTACCGTCCACCTTTCGAAGATGCGGAAGGCAGGAGATGGTGAATGGAAGAAGATTCATTCGGTTCCTCATCGGCATCTGCCCATTTCCGGCATGACTCATGCTTCGCCAGTGGACCTATTCGGGCCAGGACATGAGGACAAGTATGACAAAGGTGAAACGGCGTAGCCGCAGCGTTCACGCACTGGCAGCAGAGGCCATCAGGTCTAACCTGAACAACCACGAGGCGGCCGAGTTCGTCTGTCGCCTCGAGTCGAGCGCCCGCACGACTTGGAAGACTATTGCTTGGTATCGGTCGAAGATGAAGCGCAGTGGCGAAGCGGTCCCAAAGTCGGCCAGGTTGGCTGCTTGACGACAAGCACTTGACCACTGTGATGCTCATTCCGACGACGCTCGCACCTCCCGCCACGCCGCCTTGATCGCCGGCATCGGATCGAGCCCGACCGCCACGGCCATCGTGAGATATTCGATCACGTCGAGCCGACGCTCGAGGCCCTCGAGATCGGAAGAGCACACGTCTGAACTCCAGTCACTTAGGCATCTCG
>CALFEM010000607.1 GCA_937950105.1 uncultured Alphaproteobacteria bacterium
ACGAGATGCCTAAGTGACTGGAGTTCAGACGTGTGCTCTTCCGATCTCTCGACCGGCCACAGCAGCATCAGCACGTTGAGCGTGAGATTGTCGCGGATCGCCCACAGCATGAACAGCTCGAGGCCGACGAACAGCAGAGCGCTCGCCGCCACCGGCAGCACGCGCGCCAGCAGGAAGCCTGCGATCATGGCCACACTGTCCATCACCGAGTTGACGATGCTGTCGCCGTAGTAGTCGAGCGAGACCGTCGCCGTGCGATAGCGGTTGATGACGAAATCGGTGTTCTCGACGATCTCCCAGCCGGCTTCGAGCGCAACCGCCGCAGCAAGTCGCGCCGGCCACGACGCACGCGGCATCGCCCAAGTGAAGAACGCGTAGAACAGCAGCCCGTGCAGGATATGGCTGAAGGTGTACCAATCGGTCAGATGCTGGGAGTTCTCCGAACTCTGCACGACGCCGTGCCACAGCTTGACCGTGCCGCACTTGCAGATGGCAACATGCCCCATCAGGTGCAGGACGATCGCCTGCAGCACGATGAAGCCCAGCGCCGCGAGCAACCACAAGCGACCATCCGTCAGATCGAGACCTGTGCGCGGCGCCGCAATCGACGCCGCCGTCGCGCGACGACCATCGGCACGCGAGGGCGGGAGGGTCGCCTTTGGCGCGACCGATACCGGTTTCACCGACGTTGGTTTGGCCGCGGCCGCCTGGGCCGCACTCACCTTGGGCGGTGCCGCCTTGACGGTCGCGGCATGCATCGCCGCAGCCGACTGCGCCGACGCGCGCGGGGGCGCAACACTCTGAGGTGCGTGCGCGGCGTCGGGCGCACTCACCTTGGCGGAAGCTGGCTCGGCCGCGTGTTTCTGCTTGTGCTTCCGCTTGCGGCCGCCGCCGTACTTGCGCATGTCGCTATCGTCCTTGCGTAACGTCTCAGAACAGCTTCATGCCGGGCGGGATCGGCAAGCCGCCCGTCACCGCCTGCATCTTCTCCTGCACGGTCGCCTCGACCTTGCCCTTGGCGTCCTGCACGGCGGCGACGATCAGATCCTCGACGATCTCGACCTCGTCCGGCTTCATCAGGCTCGGATCGATGCGCACCGAGCGCATGTCGCCCTTGCCATTGACCGAAACGCGCACGAGCCCGCCGCCCGACTGCCCGTCGATCTCCAGCGCTTCCAGTTCCTCCTGCACCTTCTGCATGCGCGCCTGCATCTCGCGCACCTTCGACATCATGCCCATCAGGTCTTTCATCGCCGTCTCTTTCCGCCGTTGCATGGAAGCTTCGTTCCGTTAACCCGCGCCCGTGAGATCTGCAACCACGATGGGCCGCGCCCCACGCCGTCGCTTCAGCCGGTGGCGCTGTCGTCGGTAACGTCGCGGGCAATGCGGCGCACCTCGTCGATCTTTGCGTCGGGGAACGCATCGAGCACCGCGCGTACCGCCGGATGCGACTTCAACGCCTGGATCTCGGCTTCGAGCGCCGCGCGCCTCGTTTCGCCGAGCGGCGGCTGGCCGGGCGCCTTCGACAGCACCACGACCCAGCGCCGACCGGTCCACTGATTCAATCGCTCGCGCAGGTCGTTGGCCACCTCGGGTGGCGCATCGGTAAGCAGATAGAGGTCGATCGAGCCCGCTACCGCGTCGAACTTGACGAGGCTGACGTGCTCCTCGACGTGATACCTGAGCCGCACCTCGCGATGTTCCGCGAGCAGCGCCACCACATCGTCGAAGCTGCGCGGATCGGCATAGCCGCTCGCCACCTGCGCGGTGCCGCCATGATAGGCGCTCTCGTCGTCGACCGGCGGAATCTCGTCGAAGCGGTCGCCGTCGTCGTCGCTGTCGAACTCGTCGGCATCGGCGCGGGCCGGCGCCCGCGCTGCCGGCTCACGTCGCGCACCGCCACCGGCAGGGGCTGGCGCACTCGCGGCCAGCGACGGCCGCGCGGGCTCACGCTCGCTGCTTCCACCCGACGGCAGCGAGCGGCGCGGTGCCGACGTCGCACCTCCACCGAGCGTGCGAATGATTTCGTCGGGCGAAGGCAGATCGGCCGTGTAGCAAAGGCGGATCAGCACCATTTCGGCGGCCGCGGACGGACTCGGCGCGCGCGCCACATCGTCGAGGCCCTTCAAGAGCATCTGCCAAGCGCGCGACAGCAGCGCCATCGACAGCCCTTCGGCCACGCGCGTCGCGCGGCGTCGCTCCTCGGCCGACAAGCCCTCGGACGCCGCTTCGCCGCCGACCGCCTTGATGCGCGTCGAGATATGGACGGCTTCGGCGAGATCACCCATGAGCTGCGCCGGATCGGCCCCGTCCTTCAGCAACTGTGCGAAGGCTTCGAGCGACGGGCCGGCCTTGCCCGAGAACACCAGCTCGAGCAGATCGAACACGCGGCCCTTGTCGGCGAGGCCGAGCATGGCGCGCACCGACGGCTCCGACACGCGGCCCTCGCCCATGGCGATCGCCTGATCGAGGATCGAGAGACCGTCGCGCACCGAGCCACCGGCTGCTCGTGCGATCAGTGCCAGCGCGTCGGCGTCGGCTGTCACGTCGGACGTGATCATGGCGACGAGGTCG
>CALFEM010000608.1 GCA_937950105.1 uncultured Alphaproteobacteria bacterium
GAGATCGGTTTTCATGCCGCCTGCTCTCCCCCGGCCTTGCCATCCCCGCGTTCCGTCTTCTTCGTGCGACGGCGGGAAGCCCCCCTCAACAGCAGCATCACGCCGATCCCGGCGGTGAAGATCACGGTCGTCTCACCGAGCGTATCGTAGCCGCGGTAATCAGCCAGCACGGACGTCACCACGTTCGGAACCATCGTCTCCTTGATGCTGTCGGCGAGATACTTCGGTGCAACGTGCTTGTGAATGATCGCATCGGGCGTGCCGAACGGAGACAACCCGATGGTTCCCCACACCAGCACCGCTCCGACGCCGAGCACCACCAGCAGCGGCAGCAATGGCGGCGTCTTCGGACGCTGCTCGAGGCTCTTCGTGTGATGGAGGGCCGCCAGCAGGAATACGGTCGATACGCCGGCGCCGACCGAGGCCTCCGTCATGGCAACGTCGACGGCATCGAGAACGATGAGGACGCTCGCCATGAGGAAACTGTAGATGCCGGCCAGTACGACGACTCCGAACATGTTGCGCTGGCGCACGATGCCGATCACGACGATCGCCATCAGCGTCAGAAGTACCATGTTGATGGACGCTTCCATGTCAGCTCCTAGCGTACCGGATGCGCGGGCTCGGCGGGGAGCACGCCGGCGGTCGCTTCGGGTGTATCGGAGCCAACGGCGTCGAGGCGCCCCCGCCGGTCCTCGACGAGCAGAGGCTCGATGCCGGCCTCGCTTGCCGCCTGCGCCAGCGCGTGCGTGATCACAGGCCCGGTGAAGAAGATGAGGGCGAGGATGAACACCAGCTTGGCCGAAACCAGGGTCAGGCCCGCCTGCAGCACCATACCGATGATGAGAAACCCGGCGCCGAGCGTGTCGATCACGCTCGCAGCATGCATGCGCGTGTAGACTTCCGGCATGCGCACGAGACCGAAGGCTCCGGTGAGCGTGAAGAAGCAGCCGGCGGATATGCAGATCCAGCTCAACGCCGTCAGCACGACAGCACTCATGTCTCGTCCTCCACATCGTGGGCGAGATCGCCGTGGCGGAAAAATTTCAGAACCGCCAGCGTACCGATCAGATTGAGGAGGCCATAGGTGATGGCGATATCGAGCCACTCGGGACGACCTGTCAGGAAGCCGACCACGGCCAGAAGCAGCACAGCGAGAGAGCCGACCGTATTGCCGGCGAGAAGCCGGTCGAAAACCGTCGGCCCCGCCAACGCCCTGCCGATGACCAGCACGAGCGCACCGAGAATTGCGAAGGCTGCGGCTGCGAACATCACGCGCCCTCCTCGAACTTGCGAACGCGCGCGTCCATGCCGCCCTGCTCGACATCGAGCGCACCCTCGCGCACCAGCGCATGTACTGTCAGCACGTCGCCCTTGACCGCCGTGGTCACGGTTCCGGGCGTCAACGTGATGGAGTTGGCGTAGGTGGCAATGCCGGCAGCCGTCCGTTGTGATGCGCGGACGCGCGTCATGGTGGGTGAAATCTCGAGCTTCGGCGCCAGAATGACGCGCGTCACCGACCAGGCCGATTTGAAGATTTCGACCACCAGCCAGGGAAAGTAGGTTAGCGCGCCTGCGAAAAGCTGCGTCGGATGCCCCTCGCTGTCGACGACATTCATGCGATGCCCGACCCACACCGAAATTGCCACAGACAGCAGCCCCGCCCCGATCAGGAACGGCGTGAAATAGCCGGAGAGCGCGAGCCAGAACAGCATGAGCAGGATCGCCAGACTCAGCGTGCGCATGCGATGAGATCGGAAGAGCACACGTCTGAACTCCAGTCACTTAGGCATCTCGT
>CALFEM010000609.1 GCA_937950105.1 uncultured Alphaproteobacteria bacterium
GCGAGTGCCTTGTCGATGTCGGCGATCGGCACGCTGGAGGCGATGTAGCGAAGCCCGAGATGGTCGGCGAGAGGCGAACGGTAGGACGGGAACAGGGCCGAGAACCTGCGGTCCTGCGGGCTGCCCGCAACGTCGCCCGCTCCGACCGCGCGGCTGTAGAGATCGAGCCGGACCGGATTGTAGCCGAGCGTGTTCTCGAGCCGGTGCGTCATGCTCGCGTTCGGCCAGTGGAAGCCGAGGCCGATCAGCTCGACGCGGTCGCGGCGGGTCTCGCTTTGCCCGGCATCGACGAGGCGGCGCAGCGTGACGATGGTCTCGTTGGCGGAGCCGGGTTCCAGTACCTCGTAATACGGGGTCGGCAAGGCGCTGGCGCCGCCCGGGCCGTTCGACCAGGCGAGATCCCCCGCCGTCGCCGCCACCAGCAGCACGCCTGCCAACACGGGGCGCAGCGGCTCGTTGCGCCGCGCCAGCGCGATCGTGATCGCCGCAGCGGCGAAGATCGCGAGCGAGACGACGAGTGGCCGCGTCGCCATGTCGAGCTTGCCGAAGTGGATCGCGACACCCGCTGCGGCGGCGAAACCTGCCGCGACCGTCAGCCCGGTCAGCCACAGTGCGAGACGTGGCGGCTGCCACAGCGGCTCGGCGAGCAGGCGGTGCGCGACGTAGCCCGCCAGCAGCGCTGCGAAGAAGCCGATCAGGAACGTCGCATCGGCCGGACGGCGATAGAAGTCGACGCCGGGCAGGTGCGCGTGCAGAGCCGCGAACACCGGCGTGTACCAGCCGAGCGCGTAAACCAGCATTGCGGCGAGCGACAACGTCAGCGCAGCGACCTCGCGCCGCCACAGTGTGCCGGTGAACAGTCCGACCAGTAGCAGGAGCAGCGGCACGGCGCCGAAGTAGAGCACGCCCATGTTCTGCGCGATGAACAGGTCCGTGCCGCGCCACGTGAAGCTCGGCGGCCCCCAGTAGTCGGCCATCGGTCCCGAGGCGCCGAACACGTCCGGAGAAAGCGCCGTCACCAGCAAGGCGGGATGCAGTGAGCCGCGTCCTGCTCCGATCAAGTCGATGTCCGGCCGGTTCGACTGCTCGGCGATCAGCGCCGTCATGGCGACCGGCAGCGCGATCAGCAGCGCCCCGGCGATGGATCCGGCAGCGAGCGGACCGAGACTGTTGCGCAGGCGCGCCGCCGCGTCATCACCGCCCGTCGCGCCCTCGCGCGTAGAGAGCGCCCCGCCGGGCACGATCTCCCAAACCACCAGCACGATCAGCAGATAGACCGACAGCAACGCGATCTGGTCGCGCCCGAGCACCATGAACGCGGCGACGATGCCCGCGGCGATGCCGTACCATAAGGACCCGCGCGCCATGGCCCGGCCGAGCAGCACCAACACCATCGGCAGATATGCGAGACTGACCACTTGCCCGGTATGCTGGATGCGCCACGCCATGGACGCACCGAAAGCGAAGGCGATGGCCGCGACGAGCCCGCCGGCCCAATGCCAGCCGCGATCACGGAACCAGACGACGACCGCCAGCGCGCCGAGCAGAACGGTGACGAGCACGGCGGTATCGACCGCCCTGAGGCTCGGGTTGCCGTCGATGAGTGCCAGCGCCAGAAACGGTGGCGAGAAGATCAGCGATTGCGGGTCGGCGATCTGCGGGTGGCCTGAGAACACGAACGGGTTCCAGTACGGCGTCTCGCCGCGCGCGATCGATTGCGCCAGGAACTGCGCCTGCGGCTGGAAGTGTGCCTTCGCATCCCAGGGTATCGTCACCTGACCGGAGAGCCAGGGCCAGCCGAGCGCCAGCCACAGGACGGCAAGCAGCAGTGCCACCGGCAGCAGCGGCCAGTCGCTCTCCGTGTCGTGGTCGATCAGCGCCGCCGGCCGCCGCTCGCTAGCCATTCCCGGTTCGTCTCCCTCGCGCGCGCCCGTGCGCGCGTTTCGTATAGCATCGTGATCGGGCCATTCGGCATCCGACGTCGCAGAAACTCATGTCGTCGTGAACGGGCGAACGCGATTCCATGGGCCGGCCGGCGACGAACGCCATTGACCATGGCGCCGTCCCGCGAGCAGAAATGCGGCCATGAAGCACCCCGCAGATCATCCGGCCGCCCACCTCGGCGGCCTCGAACCGTCCTATGCCGCGAGCCTCAGTGCCGTCGCCGAGCCGCTTGGCGGTGCCATCGTCGTCGCCCAGCTCGGGCAGTCGCTCGACGGGCGCATCGCGCTGCCGAGCGGGGAAAGCCGCTGGATCAACAATTCGGCCGCGATCGATCACCTGCACCGCCTGCGCGCCTCGGTCGACGCGGTCGTGATCGGGATCGGCACGGCACTCGCGGACGATCCGCAATTGACGGTGCGCCGCTGCACCGGCCGCAGTCCCGCGCGCGTCGTCATCGATCGGCGCGGCGCCTGCCCGCACGCAGCCAAGGTGTTCGCCGACGACGGAGTCGAACGCGCTCTCGTCACCACCGCCGGGGTCGAGACGCCGCCGGGCGTGCGCCGCATCGTGCTGCCAGAGCGCGGGAACGCTTTCGAGCCGTTCGATGTTGTCGCTGCGCTGCGCAAGCAAGGTTGGCGGCGCATCCTCGTGGAGGGTGGCGCCGGCATCGTCTCGGCTTTCATCGACGCCGGTGTGGTCGATCGCCTGCACGTCCTCGTCGCGCCGCTGTTGCTCGGTTCGGGCACAACCGGATTGACGTTGCGCACGCCGGCGTGCCTCGCCGAGGCGCACCGGCCGGAGACCGCCGTCCATGTCTTCGCCGACGGCGATGTGCTATTCGATTGCAACCTGCGCGCTCGCGCCGAACAGGTGTGATGCGCCGCCGATGCCGGTTCCGCCTGTCCAGAGGAGATGCTGAGCATGCCGCGACACGAGTCCCCGACCTCCCGCACCCGGCCCGCGCGCACGCCGTCCTCGCCGGCCGTCGAACTCTACAGTCCGACGGCGCGGGCCTTCCACTGGATCGTCGTGGCGCTGCTGCTGGTGCAGATTCCGCTCGGGCTCTACATGGTGCGCTACGGCGCCGCGACGAACTTCGCCGCGCCGACCGGGCAGATGTACGACTCGCACAAGCTGCTCGGTCTCGCCATCCTGCTGGTGGTGGTACTGCGTCTCGCCTACCGTCTGGCGCACGGGGCGCCTGCGCACGAGCCGACGCTCGAGACCTGGCACAAGCTCGCCAGCGGGTTCAACCACTGGGGCCTCTATCTGTTGCTGCTCGCTATTCCGGTCGGCGGGTGGGTGGCCGTGTCGATGTACGGCCCGTTCCAGCCGTTCGGCATCGCGTTGCCGTCGCTCGCCGCCGAGAACAAGGCGCTCGCCGAGCAGGTCTTCATGGTGCACAAGTTCGCGGCCTGGCTGCTGATCGCGTTCGTCGGCATCCACGTCGGAGCGGCCCTCTATCACCACCTGATCCGAGGCGACAATGTCCTCGCGCGCATGATCCCGGGCCTGCTCCGCAAGCACTGACGTAGGCAACCGGATCGCGGCGTTGAGCGGCGCATCACAGATCGCCGCTGTCCCCCACGTTGTCCTCGTCGTCGAAGCCGGGCGGCGGCAGACCGAGTGTGTCGACGTGGCCGACCTCGGCGCCGGTCCGCGTGATCGCCTGCCAGCGATCGACGATCGCGGCATCGACCGCGCGCGTCTCACGCACGGCAGCCGCCTGCCCCTCGACCAGTTCGCCGATCAGACGCGCCTCCTGGTGCGCGGAGAGCCGCCACGGGCTCTGGCCCTCGATCACCGCATAGCCCGCGAGTTCGAGCTGCTCGGCGAGTTCGACCGGCGCGGTCGGTCCGGCCGAGGCGCCGAAACCCTTGTCGCTCATCTGGTGGAGGTTGAACGCCTGTGTCATCTGGCCGTCGCTCGGCTGGCGCGGCTGCCAGTGCTGGATGCCGTTGTAGGTGAGCACGGTGTAGAACACGGCGCGGTTGCGGGCCGTCGCCTGCGCCGCGCGGCGAATGAATGCAGGCGAGGCGAGATCGAACAGCGCCGCCGCGGTCACGAGATCGGGCTTGCCCTCCAGCGCACGCTCGAGATCGCGCGCGAGGTCCAGCTCGAGGAACTCGACGTGGATGCGTCTGCCGGCCGCTCGCAGCTCCAGCACGCCGGTGTCGTGCTCGTGCGCTTCGTCGGCCCAGCCGATCAGCGCCACGCGTGCGGCGGCGAGCAGGCGCGCATCGTAATCGACCAGCGTCCACGACTGTCGCGCCGGGAGCAGCGGCGCGGTCGCGCGCAGATTGGAGCCGGCGCCGCAACCGAGATCGACCACGCGAACGCTGTCGCGCAGCGCGAAATGCGCGGCCAGTGCGGAGGCCACCTCGCCGTTGCGAGCGCGGGCATCGGCCGGCTCGCGCAGCGCCAGCCAGTCCGGCGAAAAGCTCATGTCCTGATCCCCACGATGGCCGCCGCTACGCGCCGTGCGGTCTCGTTCCACGTCGGCAGCGTGCGCCCGGTTTCCCACGAGGCGCGCCGCATTTCCTTGCGCAGCTTGTTGTCGCCGAGCACGCTCGAGATGGCGCGCGCCAGCGCCTTGGCATCGCCGGGCGGCACCTTGATGGCGGCGGCGTCGGGCACCGTCTCGGCGGCGGCACCTCCGGTGGTACAGACGATGGCGAGGCCGCGCGCCATGGCCTCCGCCAGCACCATGCCATAGCCCTCGTAAAGCGATGGCAGCACGAACAGGTCGGCGCTGTCATAGAAGCGGTCGAGCGTCGCCGGAACCACGGTGCCGGCCAGTGTCACGCGGTCGCCGAGGCGATGACGGGCGATGAGGTCGCGCACGCTCGAAGCGGTCGCCGGATCGCGGTCGACGGCACCGGCGATGGTGACGCGCCAGTCCGGGGCGTCGAGTTCGCGCAAGGCTTCGATCAGCACGTCGTAGCCCTTGCGTGCCGAAACCGCGCCGACGGCGAGCAGTTGCATCGGCGCGCCGGTGCCGGTCGCGCGCGGTGCCGGGTCCGTGCCCGGCTCGGCGACGGTGATGCGGTCGGCCGGGACGGTGTAGTCGTAGATCAGCGTCCGCCGCGTCAGGTCGCTGGTGACGATGACGTGCCGCGTCATCGCCAACGCGGCTTTCTCGGACTCGTAGAGTTCCTTGCTCCGCGCCGGCGCAAGGCCCGTCTCCAGCGCCAGCGGGTGATGCACCAGCGCGATGATGCGCCGGTCCAGCCGCGCGATCAGGTCGGCTGGCATGGCGCCATAGGCGAGCCCGTCGATGATCAGTCGCGTCGACGGGGAGGTTGCCGCGAGCAGGCGCGCCGTTTCCGCGAGATCACCGCCATCCGGCCGCGGATAGCCCGCCGGCAGAACGATATGCCGCGCGCTGATGCCATACGACGGCAGCAGTTCGAGCAGGCGGCGATCGTAGATGTAGCCGCCCGTCGGCGTATCGATGTCGCCGGGAATGGCGAACGCGACCTCGGCGAGACTGTCAGGCACCGGATGCCTCGCGCTGGACGGGGCCTTCGCACCAGGCGCGCGCGAGGTCGGTCTCGGTCAGCGTCACGCGCACGCGGGAAAGCCCCTTGCCGTCCTCGCCGAGCGCTCCGGAGCGTGCCGCTTCGACGATGCGCTCGAAGATGTGGCGGGCGAGAAATTCGGTGGTGGTCAGCTTGCCCTTGAACTCGGCGATCTCGTCGAGATTCTTGTAGGCCAGCGGCTTCAGCGTCTTGTTGAGCACGTCGAGGGCGGCGCCGATGTCGACGACGACGTTCTGTGCCGTCAACTGCTCGCGCATGAAGGCGACGTCGACGACGAAGGTGGCGCCGTGCATGTTCTGCGCGGGGCCGAAGAACGGGTCGGGAAGGGAATGGGCGATCATGATGCGATCGCGGACCTCGACGGCAAACATCACGTGCAGGGCTCCGGCAGGCTTGAGGTGGGCGGCGCAATGCGCCTTGGACCTCCTATAGCGGTGCGAACGCGGCAGCGATAGGGCGCCCGCCGCGAAAGGCAAACGTCGAGCCTCGCAACCTCGGTCCGTCCCGCCGACAAAAAAAGGGCGGCCCGCGCTGGGCCGCCCTTCGATTGCATGCCGGTGCAATTATCTCAGGCCGCTGAGTCCTTCAGGGCTTCCATCAGGTCCTCGCGGGCGATGACGCCGACCAGCTTGTCGGCTTCGTCCAGCACCGGGAAACTCCGCGCCCGCATCTCGATCATGAGCTGCAGTGCGCGGGTCAGCGGCGCCGTCACGTCGACGCTGACGACCTTTTTCGTCATCACGTCGCCGACCGTGCGGTTCATCAGGGCGTCGTACTGCGGCACCATCTGCGTGGTGGCGAAGGCGAACGCCTTGAGGAAATCGAACTTGGTGACGAGCCCCACCAGGGCGCCGTTGTCGACGACCGGGAAGGCGTTGAAGTCATGCTCTTCGAACAGAGCCTCGAGCTCGCGCAGCGTGATGCCGGGCCCGATGGTCATCGGGTTCGCCGTCATGTACTGGCCGACCTTGTATTCGAGGAATTTGTATATCGCCATGCGCGCCGGGATGCCTCGATTTGCGGACGCCGTGATTGATGGGCGTCAATTGCGATGCCGCAGTGCAGCATGCCAGCTATTCGGTGATTGCAGGCGGCGCGTCAAGAGCGTGTCGATGCGCCGCCCAGCCGAGCGGGCGAGGCCCGGAAGCGGTTAGGGGCGCGTCAGCGTCAGCGTAAAGACGAACGCCGCCAGAACCGCGGCATGCAGCACGTAGATGAAGGCGCCGAAGCCAAAATACGCGATGGCCGCGATCCAGATGGCGAGCAGCGCCACGACCACCACGATGACGGTCATGGTCAGCTTGACGTCGCTCGGCACGTGGGCGGCATCGTTGTTGGACTGGTCGAGTTCCGTCATGCGGGCGGCTCCTGCGCGGCTAGCGTTTTCAGTCGACGCGGGGGAGGCTCCCGCACGTGACAGGTGTGCTCGGCGTCAACTTGTGCCGCTGGCGCGCGAGGCGGAACACTGCGCGGCCTGCCTCAGCGACAGTCTGACTCATATCAGAGAATCCATTGATCTCACGCAAAAACGCGAAGGGCGCCCGCCTGCAGCGAGCGCCCCCGGAACGATACGAGCCAATGCTGCTGCGCCGGCTCAGCGTGGCAGCAGCGTGGTCCCCATCAGCGCCTCGTCGATGGCGCTTGCAGCCTGGCGGCCCTCGCGGATCGCCCAGACGACGAGGCTCTGGCCGCGGCGGATATCGCCGGCCGCGAACAGCTTGTCGTGACCGTGCAGGCGATAGTCCTGCTCGTTGGCGTCGAGGCCCTTGAAGCGGCCGCGCGGCACCACCGGCAGGCCGAGCTGCTGGAGCATCCCGCTTTCGACCGGCCCCGAAAAGCCCATCGCCAGCAGTACGAGGTCGGCGTCGAGCTCGCCCTCGCTGCCGGGTACCGGCTTCATCTGGTTGTCGACGCGGGTGTAGCGCAGTTTCTTCACCTGGCCGTTCTCGCCCGAGAAGCCCGTGGTCGAGATCGAATACTCGGTGACCGCGCCTTCGGCCTGGCTGGTCGAGATGCGCAGCTTCATCGGCCAGTGCGGCCAGTTGAGCGCCTTGTTCTCCTTGACCGGCGGCTTCGGCATGATCTCGAGCTGCGTGACGCTCCTGGCGCCCTGGCGCAGCGAGGTACCGATGCAGTCGGAGCCGGTGTCGCCGCCGCCGATGACGATGACATGCTTGTCCTTGGCCGAGATCTCGTGTGTGCCGGCCGCGATCTTCTCGCCGGCGACGCGGCGGTTCTGCTGCGGCAGGAAGTCCATGGCATAGTGGATGCCGTCGAGGCCGCGACCGGGGGCATTGGCGAAGAAGTCGAACGGCTGTTCGGAGCCGACGGCAAGCAGCACCGCGTCGTGCTTGGCGACGATCTCGTCGGCGGCGACGTCCTTGCCGACCTGGACGCCACAGTGGAAGCGCACACCCTCCGCTTCCATCTGCTTGACGCGGCGGGCGACGACGCCCTTCTCCATCTTGAAGTCGGGGATGCCGTAGACGAGCAGGCCGCCGGGCCGCTCGTTCTTTTCGTAGACGTGCACGTCGTGTCCGGCGCGGGCGAGCTGCTGGGCGGCGGCGAGGCCGGCCGGTCCGGAGCCGATGATGGCGACCTTGCGGCCGGTCTTGCGCTCCGCGCGCTGCGGCACGATCCAGCCTTCTGCAAAGGCGCGGTCGGCGATGGCGCACTCGATGGTCTTGATGGCGACCGGCGTGTCCTCGATGTTCAGCGTGCACGACGCTTCACACGGCGCCGGACAGATGCGGCCGGTGATCTCGGGGAAGTTGTTGGTGGTGTGCAGGTTTTCGGCCGCCGTCCTCCAGTCACCGCTGTAGACGAGGTCGTTCCAGTCGGGGATCTGGTTGTTGACGGGGCAGCCGTTGTGACAGAACGGAATGCCGCAATCCATGCAGCGCGCCGCCTGTGCCTTCGTGTCCGCTTCCGACAGCGGCATCACGAATTCGTTCCAGTGCTTCAGGCGCTCCTCGACCGGCGCATACTTGCGCTCGGCGCGTTCGAACTCGAGAAATCCTGTCGGCTTGCCCATGGTGTGCTTTCCAGTGGTGAAATCAAAAACGATTGCGCCTAGCGGCGCGACTTCCATGCCTGTGACGCCGCCTCTGATGCGGCCTGCTGCCAGACCGCCTTGCCATGCCTCGCATACGCCGCCCAGTCGTCATTGGAGCGATACCAGCCGAGCCCGACACTGTCGAACTCGTCGGCGGGCAGTGAACGGGTCACGCCGATCAGCGCCAGCGCTGCGTTGATGGCGCCGCTGCCGCTCCTGCTGGGCGCCGCCACGTCGGACGGCGTCCAGACGCGGGCGTGCTGTGTGCCGGAGCCGCCGAAGTAGTCCGTCGCGATCAACGCGATCGCGAAACTGCGACCGAGTCGTTCTCCGGCCTCTTCGAGGAGCCTCATCTCGTCATCGGCATCAGGGGCGACAGCCAGTGCATAGCCCTGGGCGAGGGGCGCGACCACGCACGGGGTCGCGATTGCAGCGGAAAGCTGCTCGCCCTTTGCGACCAATGCTCGTATCGCGTGCCCCACCGCTGCCCCCGCATCAAACCTTGGCGCGCGGCGGCATGCCGATCTCGATGACGGCGAGGCCGTTCGGATCGGCGGCCTGCGCCTTGGCCATGTCGGCGAGCGCGCGGCGGTACTCCACCGGCATCACCTTCCTGAACTTCGGCAGCCACGCCTTCCAGTCGGCGAGGATGGTCTGCGCCTTTTTCGAGTTGGTGTAGTGCGCGTGGCGCGTGACGAGGGCGTGCAGTCGCTCGGCATCGTGGTTGGTCATGTCGGCCATGACGTCGACCAGACCGTGGCTCTCGAGATCGCCCTTCTGGCCGTTGAGCTTCTCCATGATCGCTTCCTCGGCCTCGACCGGTTCCAGATCGACCATCGCCATGTTGCACTTGGCTTCGAAGTCGCCGGCCTCGTCGAGCACGTAGGCGATGCCGCCCGACATGCCGGCCGCGAAGTTGCGCCCGGTGTTGCCGAGTACGACGACGACGCCGCCGGTCATGTACTCGCAGCCGTGGTCGCCGGTGCCCTCGACCACCGCATAGGCGCCCGAGTTGCGCACCGCGAAGCGCTCGCCCGCGACGCCGCGGAAGTAGCACTCGCCGGAGATCGCCCCGTAGAGCACGGTGTTGCCGACGATGATGCTCTCTTCCGGAATGATGCCGGACTTCGGATCAGGTCGCACGATCAGCTTGCCGCCCGAGAGGCCCTTGCCGACGTAGTCGTTGCCCTCGCCGGCGAGGTCCATGGTGACGCCCGAAGCGACCCAGGCGCCGAATGCCTGGCCGGCTGTGCCGGTGAAGCTCAGCCAGATGGTGTCCTCGGGAAGCCCGGCGTAGCCGTAGCGCTTCGCCACTTCGCCGGAGAGCATGGCCCCCGCGCTGCGGTCGACGTTGCGGATCGCGAACTCGGCCTTGACCGGCCTGGCGTGCTCCAGCGCCGGCTTCGCCGCCGCGATCAGCTTGTTGTCGAGCACCTTCTCGAGGCCGTGGTCCTGGCGCTCGCAATGGCGGATGGCCACCGACGGCGCCACGCGCGGCTTGTGGAACAGCTTGGTGAAGTCGAGACCGCGCGCCTTCCAGTGCTGGATGGCGCGTTCCTTGTCGAGCAGGTCGGAGCGGCCGATGACCTCGTCGAGCGTGTGGAAGCCGAGCGAGGCGAGCAGTTCGCGAACTTCCTCCGCGACGAAGAAGAAGTAGTTGATGACGTGCTCGGGCTTGCCCGTGAAGCGCGCGCGCAGCACCGGGTCCTGCGTCGCGACGCCGACCGGGCAGGTGTTGAGATGGCACTTGCGCATCATGATGCAGCCGGCCGCGATCAGCGGTGCCGTGGCGAAGCCGAACTCGTCGGCGCCCAACAGCGCGCCGATCAGCACGTCGCGGCCGGTGCGAAGGCCGCCGTCGACCTGCACGGCGATGCGCCCGCGCAGGCGGTTCATCACCAGCGTCTGGTGCGTCTCGGCGAGGCCGATTTCCCACGGCGAGCCGGCGTGCTTGATGGAGGTGAGTGGCGAAGCACCCGTGCCGCCCTCGAAGCCCGAGATGGTGACGTGATCGGCGCGCGCCTTGGCGACGCCGGCGGCGACCGTGCCGACGCCGACTTCCGAGACGAGCTTCACCGAGATGTCGGCGGCAGGGTTGACGTTCTTCAAATCGAAGATGAGCTGCGCGAGGTCCTCGATCGAATAGATGTCGTGGTGCGGCGGCGGCGAGATCAGGCCGACGCCCGGCGTCGAGTGGCGCACCTTGGCGATGGTGGCGTCGACCTTGTGGCCGGGCAACTGGCCGCCTTCGCCGGGCTTGGCGCCTTGCGCCATCTTGATCTGGATCATGTCCGAGTTGACGAGGTACTCGGTGGTCACGCCGAAGCGGCCCGAGGCGACCTGCTTGATCGCCGAGCGCATGCTGTCGCCGTTGGGCAGCGGCTTGAAGCGGTCGGCTTCCTCGCCGCCCTCGCCGGTGTTCGACTTGCCGCCGATGCGGTTCATGGCGATGGCGAGCGTCGTGTGTGCCTCGCGGCTGATGGAGCCGAAGCTCATGGCGCCGGTGGCGAAGCGCTTGACGATCGCCGACGCCGGCTCGACCTAGTCGAGCGGGATCGGCTTGCGCCCGGCTTCATCCGCGCCCTTGATGCGGAACAGGCCGCGAATGGTCATCAACTGCTCGGCCTGATCGTTCACCTGCCTGGCGAAGGCGCGATACTTGTCGGGCAGGTTGCCGCGCACCGCGTGCTGCAGGTCGGCGACCGTCGAGGGGCGCCACATGTGCGATTCGCCACGGATGCGGTAGGCGTACTCGCCGCCGACGTCGAGCGCGTTGGCGAGCACCGGCGCGTTGGAGAAAGCGAGGCTGTGGCGTTCGAACGTCTCGCGCGCGATTTCCCTGAGGCCGATGCCCTCGATCTGCGTGTGCGTGCCGGTGAAGTACTTGGCGACGAAGCTCGACTTCAGGCCCACCGCGTCGAAGATCTGCGCGCCGCAGTACGACTGGTAGGTCGAGATGCCCATCTTCGCCATCACCTTGAGGATGGCCTTGCCGACCGCCTTGATGAAGCGCTTCTTGACTTCGCCGCTGTCGAGGTTCTCGCCGAGCTCCGGCAGCATCGCTTCCAGCGTCTCGAAGGCGAGATACGGGTTGATGGCTTCCGCGCCATAGCCCGCGAGCGTGCAGAACTGGTGCACCTCGTGCGCTTCGCCGGTCTCGACGACGAGACCGACCGACGTGCGCAGGCCCTGCTTGATCAGGTGGTGGTGCACGGCGGACGTCGCGAGCAGCGACGGGATCGGCACACGGTCCGGCCCGGTCGCGCGATCGGACAAAATGATGATGTTGTAGTCGCCCGAGCGCACGGCATCCTAGGCCTCGGCGCAGACGACGTCGATGGCCGTCACCATGCCGGAGGGGCCATTGGCGACGTCGTAGGTGATGTCGAGCGTGATCGACGAAAAGTTGTTGTCGGCGACTTCGCCAATCTGGCGAATGCGCTCCAGATCCTCGTTGGTCAGGATCGGCTGATACACCTCGAGCCGCTTCTCGCGCGAGGTGCCCTCGAGGTCGAGGATGTTCGGACGCGGGCCGATGAACGACACGAGGCTCATGACGAGTTCCTCGCGGATCGAGTCGATCGGCGGGTTCGTGACCTGCGCGAAGTTCTGCTTGAAGTAGGTGTGCAGCAGCTTCGGCTTCGACGACAGCGCCGAGATCGGCGTGTCGGTGCCCATCGAGCCGATCGCTTCCTGACCGGTCGTCGCCATCGGCGTCATCAGGAACTTGACGCTCTCCTGCGTGTAGCCGAACGCCTGCTGCAGATCGAGCAGCGAGATATTGGAGGTGCGCGCAGGTGCCCGCCGCTTCGGCAGCGGCAGGTCGGATACCATGATCTGCGTGCTCTTCAGCCAGCTTTCATACGGGTTGCGCGCGCTGATCTCGGCCTTCAGTTCCTCGTCGGAGACGATGCAGCCCTTCTCGAGGTCGATCAGAAGCATCTTGCCCGGCTGCAGACGCCACTTCTTGACGATGTTCTCCTCCTTCACCGGCAGCACACCGGATTCCGAGGACATGATGACGATGTCGTCCTTGGTGACGAGGTAGCGTGCGGGACGCAGCCCGTTGCGGTCGAGCGTCGCACCGATCTGGCGGCCGTCGGTGAACGCCATCGCCGCCGGGCCGTCCCACGGCTCCATCAGAGCCGCGTGATACTCGTAGAAGGCGCGCCGCTTGCCATCCATGGTCGGGTTGCCGGCCCACGCCTCGGGGATAAGCATCATCGCCGCGTGCGTCAGCGAGTAGCCGCCCATGACGAGGAACTCGAGCGCGTTGTCGAAGCACGCGGTATCGGACTGGCCCTCGTACGAGATCGGCCACAGCTTGGAGATCTGCTCGCCGAACAGCGGGCTCGACACGGAGGCCTGCCGCGCCGCCATCCAGTTGACGTTGCCGCGCAGCGTGTTGATCTCGCCGTTGTGGGCGACCATGCGATACGGGTGCGCGAGCTTCCACGACGGGAAGGTGTTGGTCGAGAAGCGCTGGTGCACGAGCGCGAGCGCGGACGTGAAGCGCGGGTCGGAGAGGTCCTTGTAATAGGCCTTCACCTGGTAGGACATGAACATGCCCTTGTAGACCAGCGTGCGCGTCGACAGGCTGACGCAGTAGTGGCCGATGTCGGTGCCCTTCGAAGCCGCCTGCACCGAGTTCGAGACGATCTTGCGCACGAGGTAGAGCTTGCGCTCGAAGGCGTCCTGATCGCCCTTGAAGCCGGAGCGGCCGATGAACACCTGGCGGTGCACCGGCTCGGTCGCGATCACCATCTTCGACAGGCACGAGTTGTCGACCGGCACCGAGCGCCAGCCGATCAGGTTCAGCCCCTGCTCGCGGATGACGCGCATCCACACGCTCTCGCAGTAGGCGCGCAGGCGCTCGTCCTGCGGCATGAACACGTGACCGACGGCGTAGTTGCCTGGCTCCGGCAGGGAGAAGCCCTTCACCTGGCAGTCCTGCGCCAGGAACGTGTGCGGGATCTGCACCATGATGCCGGCGCCGTCGCCCGCGATCGGGTCGGCGCCCACCGCGCCGCGATGCTCGAGGTTTTCGAGAATGTGCAGCGCGTCGCCGACGATCTTGTGTGACTTGCGCCCCTTC
>CALFEM010000610.1 GCA_937950105.1 uncultured Alphaproteobacteria bacterium
GACCACCGAGATCTACACTCTTTCCCTACACGACGCTCTTCCGATCTGGCGGACAGTCCTTCAGGTTACGTTCATCGGCACAAGACTAGCATAAGTATCAGTGCAGCCTTTTGCGTGTTCCGCGCAACGCCGTTCGTCGCAGCGCGCAGGCTGCGTTACCGCTTCATTCGCTGCTCACGCGATTTCGAGGAGCCGAGCCTTTGGGCCGATTGACGATCAGACTTGCGGGCATTGCCGCGGTTCTGCTGGCATCGGTAACGGTCGCCAGCAGCGAGGGCTCGTCGCCCAACGCCTGTGCCGGTTCGTGCCGCGATGCGCACAACAAGTGTCGCATCGTCACCAAGGGCAACAGCTCGCGCTGTGACGCGCAATTGCAGGCGTGCCTGCAAGGCTGCATGCGACGCTGACGCGCGGCGCTGCTCGTGCTCAGCCGGCGACGATGATGCCGAGGCGGCGCGGGCCGTGCGCGCCGATGACGATCTTGCCGCCGATGTCGGCCGTGCGCGACGGTCCCGAAATGTAGTTCAGCGTGCGCGGCATGCCGTTGGCGCCGAAGCGTTCGCGCACGATGGCGAGCGCGGCCTCGTAGCTGGCGACGATGCTGTGGCGCTCGACGACGACGACGTGCGTTTCCGGCATGAACGCCAGCGTGACGGGGTTGTCGCGGCCGGCGGCGATCACCAGAGTTCCGGTCTCGGAAATGCCGGCGATGGCATGGGAAAGGCCGGCCCGATCGCCCGCCTCGGCGGCCCCTTTCAGTACCGTGAGCCCCTCCGTATCAGTCCACGGCATCGACGCGAGCCGCGCGTCTTCGCCGATGCGGATCGATGCCGGAAGGCCGGAAGCGACGAGATAATCGAGGACCGCAGCCGGGACGGCGCTGGCTTCTGCCACCTCGACGATGGTGGCCTGCTGTCCTTCGAGCAGGGCGCGGAACTGTGCGTACAGCGCTTCACCCGAGCGCGTCGCCCGCTCGGGCAGCAGGGTCACGGGATGTTCGGCGATGCGGTCGGCGGCCATGTCCTTGCGGGCCGTATCGTCCGCCGTCACGCCAAGCGAGCTGCGCACGCGCAACAGGATGCGATCGCGGGCGGTCGTCATTGCGGCACCCCGCGCTCGCGTTCGGTCCAGAGCTGCTGGAACGTGCGCCCTTGCGGTGCGGCGAGATCGCGGTGGCGGGTCCAGCTACCCGCCAGAGGCAGGCGACGGAAGCGGCCGTGCCGCCGCCCGATGGCGCCGAGGCCGGCGGCGGCGAAGCGCATGGCGAGGTGATAGAGCCGCGGCCGGCGCGCCAGCCAGGCCCAGGCACCGAGTGCGAGGCGCTGTGTCAGCGGCGGCAGCTTGTCCTCGAACTCCGCCTCGCGCCAGTGCCGCATCAGGCCCGGCAGCGGGATCTTCATCGGGCAGACCGCCTCGCAGCGGCCGCAGAACGTCGACGCATTCGGGAGGTTGCCGCCCTTGGCGACGCCGATCAGGGCCGGCGTCATCACCGAGCCGATCGGCCCCGGATAGACCCAGCCGTAGGCATGGCCGCCGACGGCGCCGTAGACCGGGCAATGGTTCATGCAGGCGCCGCAGCGGATGCAGCGCAGCACCTCGCGGAAGCGGCTGCCGAGCAGCTCGGCGCGGCCGTTGTCGAGCAGCACGACGTGATAGGCCTCGGGGCCGTCGACATCCCCCGGCCGACGCGGTCCGGTCGAGACCGTCGCGTAGGTGGTGCACTCCTGCCCCGTCGCCGAGCGCGCCAGCAGACGCAGGATACTCGCGAGGTCTTCCCGCGTCGCCAGCACCTTGTCGATGGAGGCGATGACGATGTGCACCTTGGCGAGCGATTGCGTCAGGTCGCCGTTGCCTTCGTTGGTTACGATCACCGACGAGCCGGTCTCGGCGACCAGGAAGTTGGCGCCGGTGATGCCGACCTCGGCGGTGAGGAACTTCTCCCGCAGCACGTGGCGGGCTTCGCTCACCAGTTCGGCCGGCTCGACCAGACGGCGGCCCTCGGGCAGCGCGGCGTGCGTGCGGCGGAAATCCGCCTCGACCTGCTCCTGCGTCAGGTGGATGGCCGGCGCGATGATATGGCTCGGCGTCTCACCGCGGATCTGCAGGATGTATTCGCCGAGGTCCGTCTCCACCACTTCGAGGCCGGCGGCTTCGAGGTGTGCGTTGAGCGCGATCTCCTCAGAGATCATCGATTTGCCCTTGGCGACGAGGCGCGCTCCGGCCTTGCGGCAGATGTCGA
>CALFEM010000611.1 GCA_937950105.1 uncultured Alphaproteobacteria bacterium
AGATGGGCGGCAGGCTGCCGATCCTGAGGCTGTCGATACGGAGCATGGGTGGTCCGGGTATCTGTTCAGGCCAGCCGATAGCAGCAGCGGCCGATATGGGCCATGGCAATGGTCATCCGGCGCCTCCGACCGACGCGCGTGGCCGGTGCGGCAAACCCGCCTCACGCTCACCGTATTGTGACGATTGCGCGCAGAGCATGCGGATATTCGTATATGCTAGTCCAGCGCGGCCAGCATTGCGGAACTGCATTTTCCGAATGGGTGGCGCGGCACGTCGCCCGGCCGGGACGGTCTGGTGCCTCGTGCAGGTTATCCGGCAAGACCCCGGGTGAGGGTTGCCGGTCGCGCGGTCTCATTTGGCCGCGCCGGGGAACGGCGAGGCAGGGCAGACCTATGCAACATGTCGAGCAGCAGGCGGGCGCGGATGCGCCGACGGCCGCAAATCGCGCTTCACTGCTGGAGCAGGCCGAGAAGTGTCTCGCCGGTCCGCGCATGCGCAAGATCTTCCCGATCCTGTGCTGGCTGCCGAGCTACAAGCGCGAGGATCTCGCGAGTGACCTGACCGCCGGCACCATCGTCGCCATCATGCTGATCCCGCAGAGCATGGCCTACGCCCTGCTCGCCGGATTGCCGCCGCAGATGGGCCTCTATGCCAGCATCCTGCCGCTGATCGTATACGCCATCTTCGGCACCAGCCGCTCGCTCGGCGTCGGCCCGGTGGCGATCGTCTCGCTGATGGTCTCGAGCACGCTGCTGCCGATGGCACAGCCCAACAGCGCCGAGTACATCGGGCTCGCGGTGGCACTGTCGCTGCTCAGCGGCTTCATCCTCATCGCTCTCGGGGCCATCAAGGCCGGGTTCTTCACCAACTTCATGAGCCATCCGGTGATCGCCGGCTTCACCAGCGCGGCAGCGATCATCATCGCCTTCAGCCAGTTCAAGTATCTGCTCGGCATCGAGATCGGCCGCTCGTCGTTCATCCCGACGATCCTGTGGGAGACGGCTCACAAGCTCGACACCATCCACGTGCCGACGCTCCTCATTGCCGTGGCCTCGCTGGTTCTTCTGTTCGGCCGCAACCGCATCGGCGCGAGCCTGCAACGCTCGGGCCTGATCGACGACTTCGCCGCCGACATGCTGCCGAAGGCGATGCCGCTGGTGGTCGTGGTGATGGCGACGGGTCTCGTCTGGTGGCTCGGGCTCGCCTACAAGGGCGTCAAGATCGTCGGCGAGATTCCGCAGGGGTTGCCGGGCATCGCACTGCCGGCGCTCGATCTCGGCATGGTCGAGAAGCTGTTCGTCGGCGCGTTTCTGATCGCTGTGGTCGGCTTCCTCGAAAGCGTCTCGGTGGCGCGTACGCTCGCCAGCAAGCGGCGCCAGAAGATCGTGCCGGATCAGGAACTGGTCGCGATGGGTGCGTCCAACATCGCCTCGGCGCTGACCGGCGGCTATCCGGTCGCGGGCAGCTTTTCGCGTTCGTCGGTGAACTTCGCCTCGGGCGCGCGCACGCAGCTCTCGGGGCTGGTGACGGTTCTGTTCGTCATCGTCACGCTGCTGGTGCTGACGCCTGCCCTGTACAACCTGCCGAAGGCGACACTGGCGGCCATCATCGTCGTCGCCGTGTCGAGCCTCGTCGATTTCCATCCCGTCAGCCACATGTGGAAGTACATGAAGCTCGACGCGGTGAGTTTCCTCGCCACGTTTGCGGCCGTGCTGCTGCTCGGCGTCGAGGAGGGCATCCTCGCCGGCATGGCGCTGTCGATCGTCTTCTTCCTGTGGCGCACCAGCCAGCCGAACCTCGTCGAGCTCGGCCGCCTCGGCGAGACGCAGCTCTATCGCTACGCGCGCTCGCACGAGGTCACAACCTACGACAACCTGTTGATGCTGCGCGTCGACATGAGCCTCTACTTCGCCAATGCGGCGCACCTCGAAGATCACGTGCTGCGCTACGTCGCCGACCACCCGAAGGTGGAGCATTTCGTACTGGTGTGCAGTTCGGTCAACATGATCGACGCGAGCGCGCTGGAAACGCTCGAGTCGCTGCAGTCGCGCCTCAAGGCGGCCGGCGTCACCATGCATCTGGCGGCGGTCAAGACGTCGATCCTGCGGCGGCTGAAGTCGATCGACTTCTTCACCAAGCTCGAGCCGGGACGCATCTACCCGTCGGCGCACGATGCGGCGGAAGCCCTGGCGAAAAAACCTGCGGCATCGGATCCGCCGCCTGTTCGCGAAGCGGCATGAGCTTCGGCCCGACCCGAGCGACTGGTTCAGAGTCGGGTACACGCCCCACGGTTCAACGGGAGGTGCT
>CALFEM010000612.1 GCA_937950105.1 uncultured Alphaproteobacteria bacterium
TATTTCAGGCGGCGCCGCTCAGCTCGGCGAGGCGCGCCGGTACGCCGCCGAAGCAAACGAAATGCGGGTTGGCGTAGTCGAGACCGTCGCTGCCGCGCGGCCCGTAGAGCAGCGGTGCGCCGTCGAGTGTCAGCGTGGCGCCGCCCGCCGCGCGCAGCACGGCGTCGCCGGCCGCGGTGTCCCATTGCATGGTGCGGCCAAGGCGCGGGTAAACGTCGGCCTCGCCCTCGGCGACGAGGCAGAACTTGAGGGACGAACCGATCGAGACGCTGCGCGCGATCGGAAGCTGCTTCAGCAGGGCGTCGGTCGCCGGCGTCATGTGCGACGCGCTCACCACCGCGACCCAGCTGTCACTGCGCGACAGGACGCGGATGGCGCGCCTGTCCGAGCGGCGGCCTTCGACATCGATATCGACCCGTGCGGCAGCCGTTCCGGCGCCGCTGTAGAGCACGTTGCGGGCAGGCGCCGCGACGACACCCGCGACCGGCGCGCGGTTCTCGATCAGCGCGATGTTGACCGTGTAGTCGCCTGAGCCGCGAATGAACTCCTTGGTGCCGTCGAGCGGATCGACGAGGAAGAAGCGCGGCACGGCGACTTTCGGCGTGTTGCCCTCGCTCGCCAGTTCCTCGGCGACCACCGGGATAGCCGGATACGCCTTTGCCAGCCGCTCGAGGATAAGTTCCTCGGCATACCGGTCGGCCTCGGTGACGGGGCTGCCGTCCTACTTGCGCGAGAAGCCGCGGCCTTCGGCCTTCAGCTTCTCGATCAGGCGGCCGGCGTCGATGGAAATGAGCTCGAGGTCTTCGATGCTGACGGTCATATGAGGTCACTCCCGCTAACGTCCGATGTTTCGCCCTGTGAACAGGCTGCTGTATCAGGAAAAATCAGGCGGCTCTTTTGGGCGTCCATCCCGAAGGCAACCAGATTTGGTGAAAGGCGACGCGATCCCGCGCCCGCGGTGCCGCCAGTGTGTTGCCTAGCACGAGAAGCGCCAGGGCGATGCCGAGGGTGGCGACCAGCCAAAGGTGCCAGAGGTTCCAGGTGGCACTGAACATGGTTATGGCCGCGCCGGCCGTGGCGATCGCGTACGGCTGCGCACCTGTTTGCATTGTCGGGATGAGGCGCAAGGTCGATAGCCCGGCCGCCGTGAACAGCAGGCAACCCAACGCTCCGAGCTCGAACCAGACTTGCAGGAAGTAGTTGTGCGCGTGATTGTTGACCGTCGGTTCCTGCCAGTGATCCTTCACCTTGGGCACGGTTTCGTGGCGAAGACGCCAGTACTTCGTCGAGTTGGCACCGATGCCGACGATCGGTGCTTTCAGCACCTGCTCGGCGGTGTGCTTCCAGATCACGATGCGGGCCTGCAGTGTCGGCGGTACCCATGAGGCGTGGTGAAGTCTGAGGCCCGTATGCGCATACGTCGCAATCGGAATCACGGCGACAGCGGCGATCGTGAAACCGGCCATCAGCAAGCCAACGGCCGCGCGCGGGTAGGCTCTCGAAAGAACGAACAGTGCCGTGCCGACCAAGATGGCGATGCTCGAGGTCGCATGGACGGATAGAAGCGTGGCGGCGACGGTCAGAAGCACGGCTGCGAGGGCCAGGCCTTTCCAGAGCAGACTGCGCTCGACTAGCGAGATCAAAAGTAACATCGGCCAGAACAGCAGGTTCACTCCGGCAATATTCCAGTTCCAGAACTCGAGTGCGATCGAGACGATCGCCCCCCGACTTCGTTGAACCCATGTTGCGCCGCCGTGTCCCGAGACATCGAGATGCTCGAGGAACCAGCCGACCAACACGCTGCCGTTGGCCATGTCGATAAGAACGATTGCCAGGCTGACGACGAAGCCGATCGCGGTCCACCCGCCGATCAGAATCGCGGTGCCCTCGCTCAGGCGTGCCCACAGTGCAACGAGGACACTTGCGCCGATGATGACCAGGATCAGGTTCAAGCCCGCCTCGGCCGATGCGCGGGCCGAAAGGGACCAGACGCCGCTGCTCAGCGCGAGCAGTGCGAACATGATCCAGAGAGCCACGGGATACTGCGCCACACCGATGGAGCGAAGTGTGAAGGACGGTCGCGCACCTGTGGCGTGCGAATGCAGCACGGTAGCGCTCGTGAGCAGCAGTCCCGTAAGGATCGCAGCCTTCGCGCCGACGACTACACTGTCGACGACGAACAGGGTGAGCAGTGCCAACCCCCGGTCGCGCCAAGTGATGCAACTCTGGTCGCTCATAGTTTCCCGCTACTCCGTCGAGCGCATACCAGCTCTCCAACACGTGCTGCAACTCGGGAACAGCAGTTGGCTGGCGAAATCACTATTGGCTCTCCAGCGCTTCCACAGAGGCTGGACAGGGCCCCACCCGTCCTCGGACGCCGTCCCGTACAGCCACAGGTACGACGCGCCGCCACTGACCTGGTGCACGCAGCGCGAGATAGACGATCTGAGCTGCCAGGCGCGTCCACTCGCGTACCCTGAAGCGCCGTGAGACGTGCGGCAATCCGAGTGTGAAAATTTTGTTCCGGAAGTAGTAGTAATTTCGCACCGGCGACTGAAGCAGAAGCTGCGAGCGTTCGCCAGCGTCGTGTTTGCGCTCGTTGCCCCACCTGTGCGTCAGTGCGACCTCCGGAACGTCCACCGTGACGTAGCCTTTGCTCCAAGCGCGCTGACACCATTCCACATCGATGCCATCGACAAAGAAGTCGTCGCGGAACGGTCCGATGGCCCTCCAGCATTCGATTGAGAGGAGCGACCCGGATGTCGCCACGAACTCGACGGTGTCGTACGGCAGATCGTGACCTCGTTGCGTCGGATAGGCCCGGATAGTCAAATGCCCGGACTCCGGAGCGATCAGCCGCGGTCCTGCAACAGCGAGACGCCGGCCAATTTTCAGCGCCGAAACCGCACGAGCCAGCCGCTCCGGATAGTGCGGATCAGGTGTGCTGTCCTGATCAAACAGGAGGAGTTGATCCGCACCGGCAATCGCGGCAGCCCCGACGATGGCGTTCAAGGCGGCGCCTTGCCCCACGTTGGTTGCCGACCGCATGATTACGGCAGCGTCCAGATGCGCCAGTTGCGCCTCGATTTGCGGAGCTATCGCTCCATTCACGAACACGTAGACGCGGCGACCGCCGCGGCTCAACGCTTCCAGGAGCTGGCCGGTTAGGGCTGGGTCGGGGCGGAATAGGACCGTTGCCGCCGGGATCATCTGGCACTGGACCTGGCGTAGCGCCGTGAGCGCAGGGTCATATGCGGCCCCGCTCACGGAGATGTTCGATGATCTGGTCGACGAGGACCTCGGGCGGTGTGTTGTCGGTGTGCAGCACCAGCTCCGCGTTCTCGGGCGCTTCGTAGGGACTGTCGATGCCGGTGAAGTTCTTGATCTTGCCGGCGTCGGCCTTGGCGTAGAGACCCTTGGGATCGCGCTTGCGGCATTCCTCGATCGAGGTGTCGACGTAGATCTCGACGAACTCGCCCTCGCCGAGCAGTTCGCGCACCATGCGCCGCTCGGCGCGGAACGGCGAAATGAACGAGCACAGCACGATCAGACCGGCATCGGTGAACAGCTTGGCGACCTCGCCGATGCGACGGATATTCTCGACGCGGTCGGTGTCGGTGAAGCCGAGATCGCGATTGAGGCCGTGGCGGATATTGTCGCCGTCGAGCACGTAGGTGTGGTTGGCGTTGTCGTGCAGGCGCTTCTCGAGATGCTTGGCGATGGTCGACTTGCCGGAGCCCGACAGGCCCGTGAACCAGATCACGGTCGGCTTCTGGTGCTTGGCGGCCGAGCGCGCCGCCTTGTCGACCATCATCTGTTCGACGTGGATGTTGGTGGCGCGGCGCAGGCCGAACGTCACCATGCCGGCGGCGACAGTCTCATTTGTCAGGCGGTCGACGAGGATGAACGAGCCGGTGTCGCGGTTCTCGGCGTAGGCATCGAACGCGACCGGAACGGCAGTCGCGATGTTGCAGACGCCGATCTCGTTCAGCTCCAGATTGCGGGCGGCGAGATGCTGCAGCGTGTTGACGTCGATCTTGTACTTGATCGCGGTGACGCTCGCAGGGGTCCATCGGGTGCCGATGCGCATCATGTAGGATCGCTGCGGCAGCAGGTGCTCGGTGCTCATCCACAGCACGTGCGCGGCGAACTGGTCGGAGACCTCCGGGCGTGCCTGCACGTGGGCGAGAACGTCGCCGCGGGCGATGTCGAGTTCGTCGGCGAGGACCAGCGTCACGGCGTCGGCCCGCGTCGCCTCGTCGAGATCGCCGTCGGCGGTCACGATGCGCGCTACCGTCGAGGTGCGGCCCGAGACAGCCGAGACGATCGCGTCACCGACACGTACGCGGCCCGAGGCGGGCGTGCCCGCAAAGCCACGGAAATCGAGGTTGGGTCGGCTGACGCGCTGCACGGCGAAGCGGAACGGCGCCTCGTCGGGTGCAGCTGCGGCGTCGACGTCCTCGAGATACTCGATCAGCGCCGGTCCCGCGTACCACGCCATGTTGGTGGAGCGTGCGCCGACGTTGTCGCCGAAGCGCGCCGAGACCGGGATGGGTGTCACCGTCTGGAAACCGAGTGGCGCCGCGAACGCCTCGAAGTCGGCGACGATCTGGTCGAACACCGCCTGATCGTAGCCGACCAGGTCGATCTTGTTGACCGCGAGCACGATGTGGCGCAGGCCGAGCAGGCTGCAGATAAAGGCGTGCCGCTTGGTCTGCACCAGCACGCCCTTTCGCGCATCGATGAGGATGACCGCGAGCTCGGAGTTCGAGGCACCGGTCGCCATGTTGCGCGTGTACTGCTCGTGGCCGGGCGTGTCGGCGACGATGAACGAGCGGCGCGGCGTCGTGAAATAGCGATAGGCGACGTCGATGGTGATGCCCTGTTCGCGCTCCATCTCGAGACCGTCGACGAGCAACGCGAAGTCGATGTCGCCCTGCAGGGTGCCGTGGGTCTTCGAATCACGCTCGAGCGCGCTCATCTGGTCGTCGAGAATCTGCTTGGCATCGTAGAGCATGCGGCCGATCAGCGTCGACTTGCCGTCGTCCACGGAGCCGCAGGTGAGAAAGCGCAACAGGCCCTTCTGCGCCGGCATGGCGTGGGCGCCGGGCGCGGCGGGCATGGGAGCGGATCGCGACGCTTGCGCCATCAGAAATACCCCTCGCGCTTCTTCTTCTCCATCGACGCGGCGTCATCCGTATCGATCAGGCGGCCCTGGCGCTCGGATGTGCGCGCCTGCAGCATCTCGTCGATGATGTCGTCGAGCGTCGTCGAGGTCGACTCGATGGCGCCGGTCAGCGGATAGCAACCGAGCGTACGGAAGCGCACGAGCTTCTGCTGCACCGTTTCGCCCGGCTGCAGATCGAGCCGATGGTCGTCGACCATGATGAGAGTGCCGCCGCGCTCGACGACAGGGCGATGTGCGGCGAAGTACAACGGCACAACGGGAATGTTCTCCTGGCGAATGTATTGCCAGACGTCGATCTCGGTCCAGTTAGAGAGCGGGAACACGCGGATCGATTCACCGGAACGAATGCGCGTATTGTAGAGGTGCCAGAGTTCGGGGCGCTGATTCCTCGGCTCCCACACATGATTGGCCGAGCGGAACGAGAACACGCGCTCCTTCGCCCGGCTCTTTTCCTCGTCGCGCCGCGCGCCACCGAAAGCCGCGTCGAAGCCGTAGAGGTCGAGCGCCTGCTTCAGGCCCTCGGTCTTCATCACCTGCGTATGCAGGGCAGAGCCGGAGCGGATCGGGTCGATCCCCTTGGCGGCACCGTCCGGATTGACATGCACGATGAGGTCGAGCCCGAGCCGCTTCACGGTCTCGTCGCGGAACTCGATCATCTCGCGGAACTTCCACGTCGTATCGACGTGCATCAGCGGGAACGGCGGCTTGCCCGGATAGAAGGCCTTCATGGCGAGGTGAAGCATGACGCTCGAATCCTTGCCGATCGAATACAGCATCACCGGCTTGCGGAATTCGGCCGCCACTTCGCGCATGATGCCGATGGCTTCGGCCTCGAGATATTTGAGATGCGATGTCATCCGCCTCGTCCACCCGTCGTGTGCCGCCGCGCTGGAACCCGGCGGCGGCCCGTGGCTCCATCGTGCGGTCGTTCCAGCTTATGGGGCCGGGAGTCAAGGCGGGGCCGGAGAGCCATGTGGATGCCGCGCCGGATTTGCTGCACCGCGGCGCAAGGGCCACAGTCGGTACTGTGAGCAGTTGGTTCCAGCCGTGGCGGACAGCCCGAGATATTGGCAGCTCGCCGACGGCGTCAGCGAGGAAGAGGTCCGAGCGGCCACCGGCATCAGGATCTCGGGCAACTTCCACCAGTCGCTCGAAACCGGGTGCAAGGCGAGTGCACCACCCGGGAACAAGCTGTAGCCGTTCATCAAGCGAATCACTCCCAACATCAGCAAGACGTCTGGCGTCCCACGCTCATGGCTATGCGTGCATGGCGACAGGCGGTGTCGCGTGTTCTGAACGAATATTTTGCGGGGAGAGGCGCCCGTGTCGCCGGATATATCCTCGTAACGCGCGACAACGGCGATGTAATTCGGGTTGCGTTGTTGCTGCTACGGGCGACGCAAACACGTCGATAACACGCAAAGTAACAGGTGCCGGGCACGCACGCTGAGCTAGCCAAACACATTTGGAATGAGGAGCCGAGCAGATGCAAATCAGTTCCACGCCACGGCGAATTCAGGTCAGCCGTGTCTCAAGTAGGTTCTCTTCTAAGCGGGCTTCACCCTGGTGGCCTGCCCGCGGTTTCACGGACACCCAGTTTAGGTGCGATAGTGAAGCCGGAGGTGGCGTATGGAGAGGCGGAGTTTCAGTCGAGAGTTCAAGGTCGAGGCGGTTCGGCTCGTGCGCGAGCGTAATGTCTCGGTGGCGCAGGCGTCGCGTGATCTCGACGTGCACGAGAACCTGCTGAGGAAGTGGGTGAAGCAGCTGGCTGACGACCCGCTGGAAGCGTTCCCGGGGCACGGCAGGATGAAGGCGGCCGAGGCCGAGATCGCGCAATTGAAGCGTGAGGTGCAGAAGCTGAAGGCCGAGCGCGACATCCTAAAAAAAGCCGCGGCCTACTTCGCCAAGGATCAGACGTGATGTTCGCGTTTGTGGCGAAGCGCCGGGGGATATGGTCGCTCAAGACGATCTGCGAGGCGCTCGGTGTCTCGCGTTCCGGCTTCTACAGCTGGCTGTCGCGACCGCCGAGCGATCGGGCGCGGCGTCACGAAGCGATGCTGATTGCAATCCGCGACAGCTTTCGCGGCAGTGACCGAACCTATGGCGCACGGCGCGTCTGGCACGATCTGCTGGAAGCCGGCATCGCCTGCGGTCTGCATGCGGTCGAGCGGCTGATGCGTCGCAACGCCTTGCGCGCCAGGCCGAGACGACGCCGATTGCCCGCCGACGCTGGTGAGCGGCCGCTCACCGAACTGGCGGCCAACGTGCTCGACCGGCAGTTCGATGCGCCGGCGCCGAACCGAAAGTGGGTGGCCGACTTCACCTACATCTGGACGGCGGAAGGCTGGCTCTACGTCGCGGTGGTGCTCGACCTCTTCTCGCGCAGGATCGTCGGTTGGTCTATGAGTGCGACGATGACGGCCGAACTCGTCACCAATGCGCTCATGATGGCCATGTGGCGCCGGGGGCGGCCGCGCGAGCTGCTGCATCACTCCGATCGCGGCAGCCAAGACAGACTCAACTGGTCGTCGCAACACTCTGCGGTTGGAGGTTGCGATGAAAGTTCGGAAGCGGCGATCAGCACGGTCAGGACGCGCACCATTGCCATCACCTGGACGGCCACCTGTTGCGGGACGCGATGATCAGAGAAGATTTTGGCGGGCGATTGCTGAGGGGCTGAGCAGCGAAGATGCTGCGCTCCAAGCTGGCGTGTCGCAGCCTGTAGGGACCAGATGGTTCCGAAAGGCAGGCGGCATGCCACCAACGATGTTCAGCTCCTCGGCAAAACCGCTCTCCAGGCGGTATCTGTCATTGGCCGAGCGTGGGGAAATCGCGCTTCTCAAGGTGCAGGGTCGTTCCATCAGAGAGATCGGTCGCCGCCTCAGTCGATCCGCTTCGACAATTTCGCGCGAGTTGCGACGCAACGCCGCCACCCGGAGCGGCGGGTTGGAGTATCGGGCCACGACCGCGCAGTGGCACGCTGAACGATCGGCTCGCCGGCCGAAACCCACCAAGCTTGCGCTCACCCCGGCGCTGCGCACTTATGTGGAGGAGAGACTTGCCGGCGTCGTTGTAGCCCCGAGCGGTGCGCCCGTTCCTGGTCCTAACGTTCCGTGGAAGGGACGGCGACATGGCCCGCGAAAGGATAGGCGATGGGCCAGGGCATGGAGCCCGGAACAGATTGCCCGGCGCCTGGAGCTCGACTTTCCGGACGACATGACCATGCGCATCAGTCACGAAGCCATCTACCAGGCACTCTTCGTTCAGGGCCGCGGCGCGCTACGCCGCGAGCTGACCGCGTGCTTGCGAACAGGACGCGTGTTGCGAGTGCCGAGGGCGCGCGTTCGCCGGCGTGGCAGAGGCTATATTTCACCGGAGATCATGATCAGCCAGCGCCCAGCGGATGTTGCCGATCGAGCGGTGCCGGGGCATTGGGAGGGAGACCTCATCCTTGGTCTTGGCAGCTCGGCAATCGGCACGCTGGTGGAGCGCTCGACGCGGTTCACGCTGCTGCTGTATCTCCCCGGCTCGCGGACTATGGCAAAGCGCCACGCATGAAAAACGGACCGGCGCTCGCTGGCCACGGAGCTGAGGCCGTGCGCGACGCGATTGCCCGCAGCATCATCACGTTGCCAACGGAGCTGCGTCGTTCGCTGACCTGGGATCAGGGCGCCGAAATGGCCCAGCACGATCGCCTTCGGATCGAGGCTGGTGTCCAAGTCTACTTCTGTGATCCGCAAAGCCCATGGCAGCGCGGGACGAATGAGAACACCAACGGGCTGCTGCGTCAGTACTTTCCGAAAGGCACCGACCTGAGCGTTCACAGCGCCGAGGCAATCGCTGCCGTGGCAGCCGTCCTCAATGCACGACCGAGAAAGACACTTGGCTGGAAAACGCCGGCAGAGAAGCTTGACGAGCTGCTGCCATGAGTGAAAACGATCTTCGTTGCGACGACCGTTTGAATCCGCCCAATATACGAGCGAGCAGTGCCAGCGGCTGATGGCCGAGCACTCCATTCAATGTTCGCTGTCGCGGGCCGGCAACGTCTGGGACAATGCGGCGATTGAGAGCTTCTTCTCGACGCTCAAGACCGAGCGCACGGCGGGCAAGGTCTACCGGACGCGGAATGCCGCCAGGGCCGAGGCAGCGTCCCAGGACGTGGTGTAAAATCAGAGATCGGCCGGTAAGGCGGCCATTGCGGGTTCCGCGGTAGGGTTGGGTTGCGACACTCAGCACCTGACCGAAGGACGGACCGCAATGACCGACGAGAGGATGCAGCTGTTCGGGCTGCTTGAGAAGACCGCCGACGCCGATCTCTTGAACGAGATGATCGGCTTCGCCGCCAACCGGCTGATGGAGCTGGAAGCCGACGGGCTGTGCAAGGCCGGCCGTCACGAGCGCAGCGCCGAGCGCGCCAACTACCGCAACGGCTACCGGGACCGCACCTGGGAGACGCGCGCCGGCACCGTCGAGCTGAAGATCCCGAAGCTTCGCAAGGGCTCGTATTTCCCGGTGTTCCTCGAGCATCGGCGCACGTCGGAGCGGGCGCTGATCGCGGTCATCCAGGAGGCCTACGTGCACGGCGTCTCGACGCGATCGGTGGACGACCTGGTCAAGGCGATGGGCATGACTGGCATCTCGAAGAGCGAGGTGTCGCGCGTTTGCGCCGAGATCGACGATCGGGTCAAAGCCTTCCTCGACCGGCCGCTCGAAGGCGAATGGCCGTACCTCTGGCTCGATGCCACCTATGTGAAGGTGCGCAGCAACGGCCGTATCGTCTCGGTCGCGGTGATAATCGCTGTCGCCGTCAACACGCTGGGCCGCCGCGAGATCGTCGGCGTCACCGTGATGCCGAGTGAAGCCGAAACGTTCTGGACCGACTTCCTGCGTTCGCTGACCCGGCGCGGCTTGCGCGGCGTCCAGCTCGTCATCTCGGACGCCCACGAACGCCTGAAGGCCGCCGCCGCCACGGTG
>CALFEM010000613.1 GCA_937950105.1 uncultured Alphaproteobacteria bacterium
CCCGAGCCGGTGTTGAACGACCAGAGTTCCTTGCCGGTCGCGGCATCCATGGCCTTCAGGTCACATTCGGGCGTGCCGAAGAACACGAGGCCGCCAGCGGTCGTCAGCACGCCACCCCACAGCGGAGCGGTGTTCTTGTACTCCCACTTGGTCTCACCCGTGGCCGGATCCATGGCCTTGAGCGAGCCGATGTGGGTGTCGAACACCGGCTTGATGTTGAAGCCGGCGCCGAGGTAGGCCGCGCCCTTCTTGTAGGTGATCGGCTCGTTCCAGATGTCCATGCCCCACTCGTTGGAGGGGATGTAGAACAGCTTGGTGTCCGGCGAGTAGGCCATCGGCATCCAGTTCTTGCCGCCGAGGAAGCTCGGCACCGCGAACACGGACGTACCCTTCTTGCCATCGGCGCCCTTGGTCGGATCGCCCGGACGGCTCTCCGGCACGTAGATCGGCTTGCCGTTCTTGTCGATGCCCTTCGCCCACGTGATCTTGTTCACGAACGGATAGGCGTTGATGAACTTGCCGTTCTCGCGGTTGAGGACGTAGAGGAAGCCGTTACGGTCGGCGGTCGCCGCCGCCTTCACGCCGCCCATGTCGAACGAGACGACCTCGTTGACGCCGTCGAAGTCCCAGCCGTCGTTCGGCGTCGTCTGGAAGCCCCACTTGATCTCGCCCGTCTCCGGATCGATGGCGAGACGCGAGCACGACCACTTGTTGTCGCCCGGACGCATGTGGCTGTTCCACGGAGCCGGGTTGCCGGCGCCGATGAAGATCAGCTTGGTGTCGGGATCATAGGTGCCGCCGAGCCAGGTGGCGCCGCCGCCGGTCTGCCAGAGATCACCCGGCCAGGTCTCGTTCTTCTTGCCGGTCATGGTCGACTCTTTACCATTCAGAGTGCCCATGTGGCCTTCGATGGTCGGACGCGACCAGACGACCTCGCCGTCTTCGACGCGACGCGCCTCGACGCGGCCGACGACGCCGAACTCACCGCCCGACACGCCGTTGATGATGAGGGGGCCGTGAGCCTTCGACGGAACGATCAGCGGAGCGGCGGTGTAGGAGTAGCCGTCCTTGAACTCGTCGATCTTCTTCGTCCACACGACCTTGCCGGTCTTGGCGTCGAGCGCCACCATCTTGGCGTCGAGCGTGCCGAAGATGAACTTGTCGCCGATCAGGGCGCCACCGCGATTGATGACGTCGCAGCACGGCAGGATGCCCTCGGGCAGGCGCGCGTCATACTGCCAGAGTTCCTTGCCGGTCTTGGTGTCGATGGCCCAGGCGCGGCTGTAGGAACCGGGGATGTACAGCACGCCGCCCTTGACCAGCGGCGGGGTCTCCTGACCGCGCATCTTCTCGCCGCCGAGCGACATCGCCCAGGCCGGAACGAGGCCCGAGATGTTCGACGCATTGAGCGTCTTCAGCGGGCTGTAGCGCTGGCCCTCCGGCCCGAGGCCGTTGGAGACGACGTCGTTCGTCGTCTTGGCGTCGTTGACGATGTCGTCGATCTTGACATCGGCAAGCGACGGCTGCGTGAGCGTCACCGTCAACGCGAGCGCGCTGGCGGTGGCAAGCCATTTCCAGGTCGTCATTGGGCATCCCCTTGGTCTGATTATTGTGGCTGCTTCCCTGGTCTGGGAACCTTCTTTGGCCGCGTCGTCGAACCGCTGCGCGGCTGGCTGGAAGTCGAGCCTGTGCGACGTTATCGCACGCCCCGCATGCCTCTTATTGCCAAATAGTACAAAGTTCCAAAATTAGGGGCGCGATTGCGAACCACGCGCCGAGGATTGCACCTGCCGCCCTCATCGCGACGAGCGAGAAGTGGGCGATTCACAAGGGTTTCTCTATCACGGGCACGACGACGGTCAGAAACGACGGGCTGCGGCGAGGCGCCTTCGGAAGGGCATGCCCGGTCCACTCTATGTCGCAATTGCGAATAGCAGAGGTGCAGTTCGCGAAAGGCTCGCCGGCGGTGTCGACGAATGGCTTCGGGCCCGCCAGACAGCGCGAATGCGGCGCCAGAAAGCGACGTGGACAGCCCGAACGAGCGCACCAGTTTCAGCCGGCGCGATCGATGCGCGGCCAGCTGCCGGCCTCGAGCTTCGGGTAGAAGTGCATCACCGATCGCTCGTACTCGTAGCGCGCCAGCGCGATGCGCCCGGTCCACTCCGGCAACGGCTCGGCGATCGCCTCGTTCTGCGACAGGCCACGCTCGAACGCGTTGCGGATCGTCTCTTCCATCACCGCCAGCCAGTCGCGCGTCTGCCCGACACCGCGCGCGCCGGATTCGACCGGGCCATGGCCAGGGACCAACGCTCGATCGGAGATCGCCCCGAGTGCATCGAGGCTGTGACGCCAGCGCGCGAGATCGGCATGCGGCGTCGTCGGCGCGCGATCCAGAAACACCAGATCACCCGCGACCAGAAGCCCGGATGTCTCTTCGAACAGCACGAGATCGCTGGCGGTGTGGCCGGCGAGGGTCTGCGCGCGAAAGCGGCGCTGCCCGATCTGCTCGGTACCGTCCTCGAGGGTTCGGCCGGGAGCGACGACCTCGGTGCCGCGCATCCAGTCGCCGGCCGCGTGATACATCGCCGAAGCGAACGCTTCGCCAAGGTCCGCAAGGCCGTCGACGACGCCCTTCGGCGCGGCGATCGCATCAGCCGCGAAGGCCTGGTTGCCGAACACGTGGTCGGGATGGAAATGCGTGAGGTAGGCGCGCACGACCGGCTTGCCGGTGAGTTGCCGCACGATGGCATCGAGCGCCAGCCCGTAGCGCTTCGACGGGCCCGTGTCGACGATGACGGCGCCGTCGCTCGTGTCGAAAATGGTGATGTTGGCGATGGCGCCGCCGTTCTTGCGGTCGATCGCCTCCTGCGCGCCGCGCACGACCCACACGCCATCACCGATCCGCTCCGGCTTCAGCTCATAGGCGAGCGGCGCCGCGTCGGCATCGAACACGCCGAGCAGCATCGGCAACGTCGCAATGCCGGCGACCCTGGCGAGAGCGGCGCGGCGGGTGATGCCGTCGTCGCCATCTCGAGCCGGTTCCGGATGTCCTACCCGCTTCATTTCACGGCTCCGGGCTTTGCCGCCGCGGCATCGCTCTGACGCCACGCAACCGGAATGACGGAGCGATAGTCGGCCCCGTTGTTGTCGCGCCCGTCGATGGTCAGAGCCTTGTCGGAGACCGGCAGCCGCACGATCATGGTGAAGGTCGGATCCTCGCTCACCGGCTCGCGAATTTCGACCTCGGCGAGAGATTGGCCGTCGCTCGCGCGCATGTTCAGCTTCTCGATGAAGTACGCCGGCGTGTTGTCGCGCGCGAGGCCCGTGTCCATCGGATGGCGCACGCGGAAGCGCACGCGCGCCGAGCCGTCGACTTCGCGCCACATGCGACCCTGCGCATGGCCGACGGTATCGGACCAGTCGGCGTCCTTGCGCGCCAGTGCCGGCGCCGAGCAGCCACCGCCTGCCGCGTCGAGATAGACACTGCCGACGTGCCATGTGCCGTCGCCGAGCAGCGCCGCCGCACGCACAGGCGTCGCCTGCTCGACTTTCATGGAGAGGCCGATGTAGGGCGCGGCCTTGACCGGAAGCACCGTCACGACATGCTGGATCGGATTGAGATCGGCGAACACGACGAGCTTTTTGACATCGCCCAGCGCTCGCGCGTCGGCAGTCACCGGCACCTGCGCCTGGTTCTCGACGATGCTCGGGATCGACACCTTGACGCGATCGTCGAAGACGACCGGAGCGTCGCCGAAGAACTGCGCCTTCATGTCGTTCCACATGACGGAGCCGAGCGGATCGGCAGCCGGCCCCGCCGTCGCCGTGGACGCCGCCATCGCCGACGCCACGAGCGTTACCCATTTCAGCGCGGCTCGCATCGCCATCCTTGCCTCCCGGACCTCGTCATGTTCGTTGACGACACTGTAGCTGGTCGTCGACGACTCTCAACTACATCCCGTGCACCATCGCAGGATGGGATCAGGGGACCGGCGGTGGCACGTGTGAAAGGCCGTAGCGCGCGAAGATCGCCTTCACCTCGCCCGACTGGCTGAGTTCCGCCAGCGCATTGCCGATCGCGTAACCCGTATCACGGCTATCCTCCTTGACCGCCATCCCGATCGTCCAGGCCATCCTGAGGTCGGTGTCGAATGCCGGTTCCAGAATGGCTATACCGTCGCTTTTGCCGGCGATCCCCGCCTCGATCTCGGCGCGGCGGCCGAGCAAACCGGCATTCTCGCCTGCGAGGAAGCTTTCTGCCGCCGTCTTGAACTTCCGGTACGGATTGATGTTCGCCTTGTAGGCGCCGCCGTCCGCGAACATCGCGTAGTAGTGCGCAACTGTCGCGAAGTGCACCGCCAGCTTCGCCGAGGTGAACGGCTTCAGTCCGGATGCGGCGTCGAACGGCGCCGGGAGCTTGTCCTTGCGCACCGCCAGCACGATGCGCTCGTGATAGTACGCGTTTGAAATCTGCACGAGCGGATTGCTCACGATAAAGGCCTTCTCCATCGGCACATGCAGCATGACGTCGGCGATCAGACCACCGGTACGTGGCCCCTGCCAGACGTTGGAGCGCAGATCGTCGTCCACCTCCTCGCCGGCGTAACGCAGCACGAGGTTGGCCTTCACACCGAGCTTGTCGGCGATGGCACGCGCGAGGTCGGCATCGGCCCCCTTGATGCTGCCGTCGGTATCGGTCCACGAGAAGGGAGCGTTGTCCTCGTACAGCACCACGTTGAGGACCTTGCTCGACTTGACGTCGTCGAGCGGACGCGCGCTGGCCGACGGCACCAGCTGCGCGAGCGACACCGCCGTGCCAACGGCGAACGCGAGGCCGAGCATCAGCCTCGCGCGCGTGGACACGGGTTTAGCAGAAGACCTGTTGCGCATGCTGCAGCCGCGCCGGTTTGCGATCAACCGTCGAACTTCGACTCGACGAAGGCGCGGATGGCCCACATGGCTTCCTGGCTCAGCACGCCCTCGAAAGCCGGCATCTTGGTGACGCCGTTGATCGTCGCGCCGTGCCGGATGCGCTCCATGAACCACTCGTCACCCGGTTGCCCCTTTTCGAGGTAGCGCAAATCCGGAGCGAGGCCGCCGGAGATCACGTCGAGGCCGTGGCAACGCGCGCAGTTCTGGTTGTAGCCGGACGAGCCGATCTTGATGGCGAGTTCGTTGCCCGTGTACGGGTTCTTGTCGCGCCACTTGTCGCCCAGTTCCTCCAGCCCCTTGGTATCGACCGGCTGGGGCACCACGTCACCGTGCGCCTGCACACGGGCGATGCCGCCGGCG
>CALFEM010000614.1 GCA_937950105.1 uncultured Alphaproteobacteria bacterium
ACGAGATGCCTAAGTGACTGGAGTTCAGACGTGTGCTCTTCCGATCTCGCTCATCTACCTTTCGTCGCCCGGTTACATCGGCATGCTGTTCTCCACTCGCACCGGCAACTTCATGCTGCTCGGCTCGGCGTTCTGGATGTTCTGCGGCGTCATGGTCATGCGTAAGATGATCAACTTCAAGTTCTGAGGGCGCGTCTCTCGGAGTGGAATGGTTCGCTGCGGCCTGCCAGAGAGCGGCGCGGCGTTGAAAGGCCCGGTGGCTGCGATGATGGAGTTCATCGATTTCGTTGTCCGTCCCCAGTTCCTGGTGACGTTCTTCGCCTCGATCTCGGCGTTCGCGACGGTGCTGACCATCGTGCTGCCGATGCTCGATCGCGATCGCACCAGTCAGCGCATGAAGGTGATGGCGGTGGAGCGCGACAAGATGCGCGCTTCGCGTCTTGCCGAGATGGCGGCGAAGGACGGCAAGGGCGGCAAGCTGCGTCAGGCGCCGAAGGGCTTTATGCAGAAGGTCGTCGACATGCTCGACCTTCGCGCCCGCTTCGACAACGACGAGGCGCGCAACAAGCTGAAGATGGCGGGCCTGCGCGGTCAGGCGCAGCTCGTCGCCTACATGTTCTTCCGCGTGGCGGTGCCGCCGATCGCTTTCGTGGTGGCGCTGTTCTATCTGTTCGTGATGGCTAAGCTCGCCTATCCGCCGGTCGTCAAGATTCTCATCGCTCTCGGCTTCGGCGTGTTCGGCTTCTATCTTCCGAACGTGCTGCTCGAGAACCGCATCCAGAAGCGCCAGCTGTCGATCCGCCAGGCGTTTCCCGACTCGCTCGACATGCTGCTGATCTGCGTGCAGTCGGGCATGTCGGTGGAAGCCGCCTTCGCCAAGGTCGCCAAGGAAGCCGCGTCGCAGTCGATCGAGCTTGCCGAAGAACTGTCGCTGACGACCGCCGAACTGTCCTATCTGCAGGATCGGCGGGTCGCCTTCGAGAACCTCGGCAAACGCACCGGCATTCCGGGCGTCCGAGCGGTGGCGACGGCGCTCATCCAGGCCGAACGCTACGGTACTCCGGTCGGTCAGGCTTTGCGCGTGATGGCCAAGGAGAACCGCGACATGCGCATGGGCGAAGCCGAGAAGAAGGCCGCCGCACTGCCGCCGAAGCTGACCGTGCCGATGATCATCTTCTTCCTGCCGGTGCTCTTCATCGTCATCATGGGGCCGGCAGTCATCCAGACCATGGGACTCGAGTAAGTCCCGCTTACGCCGGCCACGATGCACAACGGGAAAGGGCGCGCAGGTCGCGCCCTTTTTTGTTGCTCAGGCGAGCAGATGCAACATGAGCGCGCGCAGTTCGGCCGGGCGCACAGGCTTGCGCAGTATCTCGCAGCCCGCTTGCGTCATGCGGTGCGCCAGATCGGCGGTGTGATCGGCGGTGATGACGATCGCCGGCAGGCGTTGAGAAGAGGCGCGCCGCAAGCGCGTCACCGCAGTGGTGCCGAGTTCTCCGTGATCGAGATGGTAATCGGCCAGCACGATCGACGGCACGAAGTCACCCGCGGCGATGAGTGCGTCGATGCCTGCGAGATCGCGTGCGACGCGAACCTCGCAGGACCACTTGGCGAGCAGGGATTGCATCGCGGTGACGACGCTCGGATCGTTGTCGATGACGACCACGCGCGTGCCGCCGAGGCCGATCGCATCCGGCGCCATCAGCGGGCGTCGGTCCGGTTCGGGGCGCGCTGCGGGCAGGGACGTTGCCGGTGCCGTGAGCGTGAACCGGGTGCCCTTGCCGGAGCGGGAGCAGAGCGCGATTCCGTGATCGAGTGTCTGCGCCATGCGACCGACGATCGAGAGGCCGAGGCCGAAGCCGCCGCGGTTGGACTCGCCGGCCGTCGAGCCGCGCTGGAACTCCTCGAAGATGCGATCCTGCTCGGCGAGTGGAATGCCGCTGCCGGTGTCCCAGACCTCGATGCGGATCGCGCTGCCGCGCCGCCGGGCCGCGAGCAGAATGCCGCCGCGCTGCGTGTAGTGCAGCGCATTGGCGAGCAGGTTCTGCAGGATGCGCCGGAGCATCAAGGCATCCGAGAGCACGCACAGATCGTTGGAGCGGCAGGCGAGATCGAGGCCCTTGGCGTCGACCAGCGGCTTCAGGTCCACGAGCAGCGAATGGAACAGCGGCTTCAGTGCGATCGGCTCGATCGCCGGCTTGATGACGCCGGCTTCGAGCTTGGAGATGTCGAGCATGGTGCGCAGCAGTTCTTCGATCGACGAGAGTGCATGATCGACCTGGCCGGCCAGCGCCCGGTGTTCGTCCGTGTCGACGCCGTCGATGAGCGCGGAGAGTGACAGCCGCGCGGCGTGCAGGGGCTGCAGCACGTCGTGGCTGACGGCGGTGAAGAACCGCGTCTTCACCTTGCTCGCGCGCTCGGCGGTGTCGCGGGCGACGGTCAGTTGCTCGTTCAGCGTCTCGAGGTGATCGAGCGCCGATTTCAGTTCTTCGGTGCGTACCCTCACCTGGCTTTCGAGGCCGATCGCCGTCTGGAAGATCGAGTAGGCATTGGCCTGCTGGTCGAGCGAGCGCTCGACGCGGTTCATCAGCGCCTGGTTGATTTTTTCGAGCTTGGCGACGCGCCGCTCGAGGCTTTCGGGAACGCTCGTGCGGCCGTTCGTCTGCTCACCCGACGACATGGCTAGCCCGCCGCGCTCGCCGACCGGCCGAAGGCGATGCCGGTCAGCGTCTGGTTGAGGTGCATGGCGTTGAACTGTTCGCCGTAGGTGTGGAATCCGACGACGTGGAAGCGGCGGTAGATGTCGGCGAGCTGATGCCGGATCTGGCGGTTCTCGGCGTCGAGCTTGCGCAGGATGCAGTCGAAGCCGAGCACGATATCGATGCCGCCGAGCGAACTTTCGACGGCCTGCAGCGTGCGCTGCGTGGCGAGCGTCATCTCCTGCGGATTGGCGACGGTGAAGACGAGGCCCTCGTCGATGGCGCAGAAGAACGTCAGGCTGCCGTCGGGGTTCATGTTGCGGATCGAGCGGCAGTAGTAGTCGCCACCGACCCGCACGACGAGCGGATACGACGCGAAGCTGAACGGTCCGAGATCGTCCGGCAGCAGGCCGATCGCGGCCGCGTATTCCTGCGCCGCCGGCTCCGCGTTGAGTTCGTGCACGATCCGCCGCTCGGTGTCGGCGGCGGTGACGACGAGCTTGGCGCCGGTCGGCTCGAAGTTCTGCGATTTGAAGACGCGGAACGGAACCTCGCTCTCGACCATGATGAGCAGCGCGGCGCGTTGCAGCACACGGCCCTTGTGGATCAGCGAGGTTTCGCGGAAGGCGAGATCGTCACCCGCCGAACCGCCGACCAGCTGCACATCGTCCATCGCCCAATGCACGGCGGCGATCAGCGTCTCCTCGGCGTTCGACAGACCATCGACGAGCATGACGCCGAACACGCGATCTCGCATCGGATGGCGAACGCCGAACTTCGACTTCAGCCGGCGTGCCAGTTCCCTGGCCTGCTCGACGCCGGACTGGTCGACCGAGTAGATGGCCTCGGCGAGCACGCGGAAACCACGATAGGGGAAGGCCACGGCGACGATACCGCCCTGGGTCATGCCGTCTAGCGTTATCTCGCCGGAGGTCGAACAGCCGCTGATCTCGGTGCCCGGATAGGCGCGCCGCAACAGCTCGGCGACGAGCTTCACGTGATGCGCCGGCGAATAGAAGACGATGATGTGCTGGAACGGCCCCGGGCCGAGCGCTGTGGCTATTTCGGTGATCGCGGCGGCCGTGCCCGGCAGCGAACTCGCAGCGGATGCGATGCCGCACGAGCCGACGTTCGGCGTGGCTGCCAAGGCGAAGATCCTCCCGCGGACGATGTGGCGCCCGCTTCCTTCGCAAAGCGAGGGGTGGGCGCTCGTTATGGCCGGGAAGGTGCCATACGCCGTCGCGGCCCGCAACGTCCGCGCCTCGAGGCGGTTCACGCGTGCTATCAGCCGCCGGCCACCGGCGGCCAAACGGCCAGCGCATCGCCACTGCTCAGAGCGGTTCGCCCACGGCTGCCGGGCGGCTGGAAGACGCCATTCAACAGCACGAGGTGGCGCGATTCGCGCGGCACGTTATGTGCGTCGAGCAGGGCATCGATGGTGGTGCCGCTGGCGACCTCGACGCGTGCTTCGTTGCGCGTATGCCCGGCGGGGAGGAAAACGCCGAGCGAAGCGTAGAGCTTGAGGGTGACGGGTATGGTCGGTGCGGTCACCGGTGACGCTTCCTTCCCTTCGTCGTCACGCGACCTTGGCGATCGGCGTGTTGACGTGCGGCGACAGCGGGCCGTCGTTGGCGCTGCCCTGGGTCACGGCGATGTAGGCCTCGCGCAACCGCTCCGGCGCCTCGATCAGCCGGTCGCGCCATTCGCCGAGCTTGAGGCCGGTCTGGATCAGGCCGCGCAGCATGCCGACGTGATCGGTAAGGCCCACACACTGTGCGCCGACCAGCCGATCGCCCTCGAACTCGAGCTTCAGGTATTTGAAGTTGTCCTCGTCGATCAGCTTGGCGGTCTTGCCGAGCGGCGCGCCCTGCCAGAGGCCGAACGAGGAGGAAATCAGCCCCATCGTGTCGAGGACGTTCATGTTGAGGGAGCCTTTGTGCGGCGTCACGCGGCCCGCCATGTTGAGTGCGGCAAGGCGGCCGTGCTCCACGGCGACGGGCTGGATCGCCAGCATGTCCGGCTTACCGGTCGAGATGTCGAGCCCCTCGCAGCAGTCGCCGGCGGCGTAGACGTCGGGCGCGCTCGTCTGCAGGAAGCGGTCGACCTTGATGCCGACGTTGGTGTCGATGCCCGAGCCCACGAGGAACCCGGTGTTGGAGCGCACGCCGACGGCGAGCACCACGAGCGAGGCCGGCACGGCCTGACCGTTGGAGAGATCGACAGTGAGCTTGCCGGCGGGGTCGTCGCTGCCGGGCCGAATGCCGTTGACCTTGGTGTTGACGAGGACATTGACGCCCTTCTTCGTGCACCAGCGGCCCAGCATGCCGCCAGCGGTCTCGTCCATCATGCGCGCGACCATACGCGGCGCGAGTTCGACGACGGTGATCTTGCAGCCGCGCAGATAAAGCGCTTCGAGAATGATCGAACCGATGAAACCGGCGCCGACGAGCACCACCGGCGCGCCCTTGTGCGCGTGCTTCAGGATCTCGCGCGCGTCGTCGAGCGTCCAGCACGTCTCGACGCCTTCGAGGTTCGCCCCCGGCATGCGCGGGATGATCGGCGAAGCGCCCGTTGCGATCAGCAGCTTGTCATAGGGCAGCGTCTCGCCGCCGTTGCCCATGTAGAGCTTGTGCCCTGCCACATCGACGCCGCCCGCGCGGCCCGTGATGTAGCGAATCCCGAGCTTGTCGTAGTGGCCGGCTGTCTGGCGCAGGTGCGTGCCGTCCTCGCCGATCTTGCCGTAGATGTAATACGGGATCGCCATGCGCGAATAGGGCGGCTCGTTGCCATCGCCGCCGATCAGCGTGATGGAGGCGTTGCGGTCGAGCGAGCGCAGCGTCTCGGCGGCGGTGACGCCCGCGGGGCCGGCTCCGAGCACGACATAGTTCATGGATTTCTCTCCCATGGGGGAATTTTACTGGTTCGCCGTCGAGCGATCGTAGCACTTTCAAGCGCCACGCCGGTGTAGATCGTCTCGCGGCCGCCGCAAACGCGGGGCGAGGCGCTCTCTCCGATGTCCTCTCCCGGGACGGGAGAGGACGCCCGCTGCGCAGGCGAGGGTCCTTTGACAAAGCGAGGCGTAGCCAGCAGTGCGAAGCCCCTCGTCCGCCCTTCGGGCACCTTCTCCCAGAGAGAAGGAGTTGAACGCCATCGTCCGTCAATTTTCTCCCCATTGCCGGTGCAGGACAATGGGGAGGGGAATTGCCTGCATCACAGTGCGAGGCGCGACAGCGTCTCGTTGGTCGGCACGCCGTCGGCGGTCCAGCCGCGCTGCTGGTAGTATTCCGGCAGCATGGTGTCGAGACCGTTGACCAAGCCCTTGGCCGGGCCAGTCTGCGCAGCTTCGGTCAGGAGACGCGGCGGCAGGTTGTCGTCCTTCGAGGTCAAACCCGCCCGGTTATTGAACACGCGCTCCATGTTCCAGATGCGCTCGCCCACTTCCATCATGTACTCGGGCGTCCAC
>CALFEM010000615.1 GCA_937950105.1 uncultured Alphaproteobacteria bacterium
TCGGTCGGCGAGGCGGGCGCCAAGGCGTTCTATGACGATCAGGTCAAGGCGTTGAAACCGAAGGAAGAAGTTCAGGCCCGCCACATCCTGGTCGAGACCGAGGAACTGGCCAAGGAGCTGAAGAAGAAGGTCGAGGACGGCGCCGACTTCGCCGCGCTGGCCAAGGAGCACTCCAAGGACCCCGGCACCAAGGAAGACGGCGGCATGCTCGGCTACTTCAGCCAGGGCCAGATGGTGCCGCAGTTCGAGCAGGCGGCCTTCGCCGTCGAGAAGGGCAAGATTTCCGAGCCGGTCAAGAGCCAGTTCGGCTGGCACATCATCAAGGTCGAGGATCGCCGGCAGAAGCCGCCGCCATCCTTCGACGAGGTGAAGGACCGCATCATCGCCTCGATGGTGCACCAGAAGGCGCAGGCCGCCGCCGCCTCGCTGCGCGAGAAGGCCAAGATCGAGTACATCGACGCCGAGATCAAAAAGGAGGTCGAGGCGTCCAACGATCAGAACTCGGCCCAGCGCAAGGAGATCGAGGAGATGATCAAGAAGCAGATCGAGGCGCAGGAGAAGGGCGGCGCCGCTGCCCCGGCCGGCGAGGCCAAGCCCGACGAGAAGAAATAGCCGGGTTCTGTCTCCGCAGGAACGCGGAGGAAAAATCCTGAACGCCAATGCCTGTCGGGCCGCTTGAAAAAGGCGGCCCGATCTGTTTGGGCTTACCGGCTTGTCGAACGTCATTATCGCGCGCAGCCGCCACACTAACCCTGCGCGCTGCCGCTCAAGGAGCGCCCCATGGGCAAGATCACTGCCGTGTCGCCGCTCGCGCCCGAGGCGCTGCCCAGGGTGACGCCGATCGACGGCGTCCGCTTCGCCACCGCCGAGGCCGGCATCCGCTACAAGAACCGAACCGACCTGATGGTCGCGGTGATGGAGCCGGGCACCGTCGCCGCCGGCGTGCTGACGCAGTCGAAGACCTGCTCGGCGCCGGTCGAACTCTGCCGCGCCAACCTGCGCCACGGCCGCGCCCGCATCCTCGTCGTCAATTCGGGCAACGCCAACGCCTTCACCGGCATGAAGGGCCGCGAGGCCGTCGCCGCCACCGTCGATGCGGCCGAAGCCGCCGCCGGCTGCCCGCGCGAGGAAGTCTATGCCGCGTCCACCGGCGTCATCGGCGAACCGCTCGACGCCGACAAGTTCACGCACCTGCTCGGCGGCATGGTCAAGGCCGGCAAGGCCGACATGTTCGAAGCCGCCGCGCGCGCGATCATGACCACCGACACGTACCCGAAGCTCGCGACGCGCAAGGCCGACGTCGGTGGCACCAAGGTCAAGATCAACGGCTTCTGCAAAGGCGCCGGCATGATCGCGCCCGACATGGCGACCATGCTGTGCTTCATCTTCACCGACGCCGCGATCGAGCAGACACTCTTGCAGCGGCTCGTCTCCGCGCACGTCGAGACGACCTTCAACTGCATGACCATCGACGGCGATACCTCGACCAGCGACACCTGCCTCGTGTTCGCGACCGGTACGGCGGCGAAGCGCGGTCAGGTGCCGCTCGTCGACGCCGCCGACCCGCGCCTCGTCACGTTCGAGACCGCGTTGCACGACGTCATGCGCGATCTCGCCATCCAGGTGGCGAAGGACGGCGAAGGCTTGTCGAAGTTCGTCACGTTCGAAGTGTCGGGCGCCGAGGACTTCAAGGCCGCGCGCGGAATCGCGAGGGCTTGCGCCAACTCACCGATCCTGAAGACCGCGATCGCTGGCGAAGACCCGAACTGGGGCCGCGTCGTCATGGCCGTCGGCAAGTCGGGAGAAGCGGCCGATCGCGATCGCCTCGCCATCTGGTTCGGCCCGCATTGCGTGGCGAGGAACGGCGAGCGCGCGGCGGAGTACGACGAGAAGATGGTCGCGAAATACATGAAGGCCCGCGACATCGTCATCCGCGTCGATGTCGGCATCGGCGGCGGCAAGGCCACCATGTGGACCTGCGACCTGACGCACGACTACGTCTCGATCAACGCGGATTACCGGAGTTAGTGAGTGGTGAGTAGTGAGTAGTGAGTAGTGAGTGGTCCTTGATCGTCGCCGTTTGGCACTATCGCTTTCCGGGACCACGGCCCTCACTTCAGCCCGCTCGCAGGCTCAAGCTGCGGCCCGGCGCCGATACGCCGGATGCGAGCGCAGCGAACACGCGACCGCAGGGAGCAGGCAAGAATGGACAAGAAGTTCTGGACCGAGCGGTGGGAGAAAGGCGAGACCGGCTGGCACCGTGACGAGGTGCATCCCGAGCTGATCGCCCACTGGCCGTCGCTGGGGCTAGCACCGAAATCGCGCGTGCTGGTGCCGCTGTGCGGGGCTACTCCCGACATGCACTGGCTGGCGCAACAGGGCCACGAGGTGATCGGCGTCGAGCTGTCGAAGCTCGCCATCGAGCGCTTCCTCGCGCGCCATCGCGTCCGCCATATCGAGACCGAAGACTACGGTTTCCATTGCTACATGGGCGGCCGCTACCAGATGCTTTGCGGCGACTTCTTCGCGCTGCCGGACGAGGTGTTCGCCAGCGTCGATGCGATCTACGATCGCGCCAGCCTCGTCGCGCTGCCGGATGATCTGCGCGCTCGCTATGCGAGACTCCTCGGCGACAAGCTGAAGCCCGGTACGCGTGGCCTGCTGCTCTCGCTCGACTACGATCAGAGCCAGATGAACGGCCCGCCATTCTCGGTGCCGTCCGCGACCGTCGCTTCGCTGCTTGGTCCGGCGTTCGACATCGAAATGTTGTCGGGTTCCGACGCGCTTGATGACGGCATGCGCAAGCGCGGCCTCTCGGCCTTGCGCGAGACCGCTTATCGCCTGACGCGCAAGGGTGCAGCCTGATGACGGTCAGGCGCCTGCTCCTCGTCGTCGCCGTCGCGCTGATCGATGCCGACAATCGCGTGCTGATCTCGCAGCGTCCCGAGGGCAAGCAACTCGCGGGGCTATGGGAGTTTCCGGGCGGCAAGCTCGATCCCGGCGAGACGCCGGAGCAGGCGCTGGTGCGTGAATGCCGCGAGGAACTCGGCATCGAAGTATGCGAGACATGCCTCGCGCCGCTCACCTTCGCCAGTCACAGCTATGAGGATTTCCATATCCTCATGCCGCTCTACATCTGCCGCAACTGGGAGGGCGAGATCGCGCCGCAGGAGGGCCAGCAGATCGCCTGGGTCCGCGCCAACCGGCTGCAGCATTATCCGATGCCGCCGGCTGATATTCCGCTGCTGCCGGCGCTGCGCGATCTGCTCTGTTGAGCACTATCTTGCGAGTCTGATCCACGCCCTCGAAAGAAGCGCCATACCGCTTCCATCTCGCGCGATCTGGCTCTAACCTTTCTTTTGGCACCTGCACGTCGACGACTGGACGCAACCGCAAGGGAGAGCGAACCATGCAAGCGATGGAAATTCAGGAGCATGCCCGCAAGATGCTCGCCACGTATGGCGATCGGGCGCAGCTCGAGGTGGCGCAGAAGGCCAGCGCCCTCGAGAAGAATGGCGATGACGAACGCGCCAAGGACTGGCGCCGCATCGAGAAGGCGATCCAGCATATGCGTGGTCCGCGGGCGTCTTGAGCATCGAAGGCCCGTCAGCGTGCGCCTGCGCGGCAGACTGAGCGGCGGTTCGCGAGCCGCGACGTCGCGCGTCAAGCTTTGCGCGGCGGCGCCGTAGCCTCAGCGCCAAGCTCCGTCGTGCCGAGGGCGTCGGCGAGCCGCAGGGTGGCCGAGCCGGGCTTCAGCGGCTTCTGCTGGCTCGGATCGGGTGCCCACGCCGTCACCGTCAATACCTCGAAGGTGGCGACGACCTTGCCGTCGGCACGCGCGTGGCGCTCGGCATAGACCTCGCAAGCGCGTGCCAGCACGTCGCGCCGCACCGGCACGCGGCGGCGCGCGGCAAGCACGTTGCTCGCGCCCATCGCCTTGATGTCGCGCATCAACGCCAGCGGCGACGCATAGGCGACGGTGACGGTCTCGCTGTCGACCACCGGCAGGGCGAAGCCCGCGCGCTGCAACAGGCCGCCGAGATCGCGCACCGCGATCGACGGCGCCACACGCGGGGAAGCGCCGCCGGTGATCTCCTCCTCGGCGATCAGCCAGGCTTCGCCGAGTTCGATCAGGGTATCGCCGCCGAGCAGGCCCGCGAGCAGCAGTCCATCCGGTTTCAGCGCGCGGCGGATCTGCAGCAGCGTGCCCGGCAGATCGTTGACGAGTTGCAGCGCCAGCGCGGACGCCACGAGATCGAGCGAGGCGTCGGCAAAGGGCAGCGCTTCCTCGTCCGCGACAACGCACGGACCGGCACAGCGAGCGACCATCGCGGCGACCGGATCGACATCGATCACCATCCCCACGCTCGCCACCGTGCGCAGACGGCGGCTCAGCAGCCCGTGATGCGCGCCGACGTTGGCGACCAGCGGAAACGTCCGCTGCACGATCTCGAGCCGCTCGGCGAGATCGTCGGCGACGCGCGCGAGCAGAAAGTCGGCCGTCTCGGGATGCGCGGCGGCACGGCGGCGACGGTGCTGCAACGTGGCGCGGTCGAACGGCGCCGCAGGTCCCGCGCCCGCTGCCTTCGCATCAGTCTCATTGCGCGCGTCGCTCATCCGGTCGAACATGCTCCGATCATTGAAAATGGCTTCGCCCGGCGGAACCGATGACCCACACCGAACAGCCGTCGCCACCGCCGCCCATGGACGATCCGTCTCCGCAGGCCACCCGGCGTGGTGGCCTCGGCGCGCGACTGCGGCGCCGCCTGGCGCCCCTGCTCGACATGGTCGTACCGCCGCTCTGTCTCTCGTGCCATACGCCGATGGCCGCGCACGACACCCTTTGCCCCGACTGCTGGCGGCGCATCGACTTCATCCGTCCGCCGCTCTGCGACCGCCTCGGCCTGCCGCTGCCCTATGACGCCGGCCCCGGCGCCATCTCTGCTCGGGCCGTTGCCGAGCCCCCGGTCTATCATCGCGCCCGCGCCGTCGCCCGCTTCGATGGCGTAATGCGTGATCTCGTCCACGACCTCAAGTTCCACGACCGCAGCGACGCGCTCGACCTGTTCGGCCGCTGGATGACGGAGGCGGGCGCCGGACTGATCGCTTCCGCCGACGTGCTCGTGCCGATCCCTCTGCACCGGCTGCGGCTGCTCAAGCGCCGCTTCAACCAGTCGGCGCTGCTCGCCAACGAGGTCTCGCGCCGCTCCGGGCTGCCGGTTGCGCCGCTGGCCCTGGTCCGGACCCGGCGGACGCGGACACAGCCCGGCCTGACGCGGGAACAGCGGCGCGACAATGTGCGCGGCGCCTTCACCGTGCCGGCCCGCCGTGCCGGCGAGGTTCAGGGCCGCCGCGTGCTGCTCATCGATGATGTCGTGACCACCGGGGCCACGGTTTCTGCCGCCGCACGCGCCCTGCTCGACGCGGGCGCCTCTTCCGTCGACGTGCTGTCCTTGGCGCTGGTCACCGGCACGGCCTCCACGGACCTTGCCTGATGCAGGTCCGGTCCACTGCCGCAGAATAGCCGATCGGAGCACGTTTTCTGGCGAACCGAGGCGCGGGTAGTGCCTCAGTTTGAATTCAGTCGCCGATCAATGCGCCTCTTGGACTCGGCGACCGCCACCGCTTCATCTGCGCCCCCATCGATCCATACGCACTCGTCGTCCATGATCAGTCCACCAGCGAAAACCACGACCCGTCGTCTGGGCCCTATTTGGCTCACCCGGATCACGGAGCCGCGATAGCTCTCCTCATGCATTGGCCTTCTCCCGCTTCCTATATCCCTTCGGTCGACCCGGCTTCGGCGCTGCGGCGTCAATCATGTCGCACAGGTCTTCCATCGTCATCATCTTCGTGGTCAGGCCCGCCGCCATCGCTGGCGTGACCTTCAACGTCTTGTGGATGCGCATCCAGTTGTAGAACACGAAGTAGAGCGAGATCGCGTAGACGTGGCTCTCCAGCTTCTTGGAGAAGCCGTTCGTAAGGCGCGTGAACCGGCGCATGTGCATCCGCATCGAAAGGTTCTGGCGCTCCACGTAGCTCGTCGAAATGTGCTTCTCGTCCGGCTTGCCCTCGATCGGCGTCTTGATGATGCCGGTGCATTCGGCTGGGCTGTAGCGGCCCTTGGCGTTCTCGGGAGCGGCGCCGTAGAGCTTCACGAGCTGGGCATAGTCCACGTCGGCACCGAAGGCGCCCTCCACGGCTTCCAGATAAGCCTTGAGGCCGTCGCTGGTGAGCTGCACGCGGCTGGCGAGGCGCGAAGCAAGGCCGTCCACGAAGAACTTGGCCGTCTCGCCGTCGCGCGGGCCGACGTACCACTGCACGATCAGCTTGCTATCGGCCTCGATGCCGGTCCACGTCCACGTATCGCCAGCGCCTTCTGGTGCCGCCTTCGCCGCCGCAACGTTCTTCTGCTTGGCGTAGGTGAAGGACCAGATTTCATCCATCTGCACGCGCTTGGCCTTCACGTTCACGACCTTCTCATCGTGGAACGCCATGCAGACCTTGCCCGCATCCTCAAGCAGCTTGGCGACGGTGTTGATCGACACGTCGCACACCCGCGAGATCGACCGCATGGACGATCCCTCGCAGAGCATCGAGAGGATTTGGACGCGCTTGTGTATGGGCAGCTTGTTCATGCCCATGACAATACAATACGCTATGCTAAGCGTCAAGCATCCTAATCAGTTTGAACGTGCTTTTGCCTTTTGAGCTTCCACAGATCGTCCCTGCTGATGTCGTTGATCGCCGTTGGAAGGATTTGGCGCTCGCTTTGTTCTCTCAGTATTTCTCGGAGAACGCTTCTCGCTTCTTCCTCCGTTGGGCGCCTTGTTGTCTTGAGGGCTCGCTTTTGCATCTTGGGTGCTCTGAGAAAGGTGAATCATTACTGGCGACTGCGATTTCATCTCTTCACGAGATAGTTCACCAAGCTTACTGGCCACCAGCGTCTCTTCCGAAGAAGTACGCCTGACACTATTGAATAGTTCCTTCGCTTCAAGGAAGTCTACAACGAACGAGTGTGACGGGTATGTCTTTGTTAGAGTGTCCAGTGTCTTTGGCTTAAGGTTCTGAGTGTTAGCAGACAGGCGCTTGCCGTACTCCGTGGCGATTCGCATTGCGCGTGCCTTGTCACCGACGTCGTACGGATCAATCTGCGCAAAGATTGGTGAGAACAACCCGTTCACAAGCTCTGCGCTGGCCTTTGCCGCCGTGGGGAAAGAGACGATGGCGTTGGTGGACGCAATAATAGAGCTGAATACTTGCCCGTGCTTCTTCACGGCTGCCATCGTCAGCGCATCTAGAGCCTCTTGGATAGTCAGTCCTGACTGTCGCTCAGCGAGGTTGTCGGTCTTGAACACCTGAATATCCAGCGGCCCCAACTCACCGTACGGCGAGAACGCCAGTTCGTGCGCGCCGATGGCGATAAGCGTACCAGCGCTCTTGCAGACGCCGGACACCACCACTGTGTGC
>CALFEM010000616.1 GCA_937950105.1 uncultured Alphaproteobacteria bacterium
GAACGACGGGCGCAAGGCGCAGTCCGCTTATATCCGCCGCATGCTGCCGCTGCTGTCTGCCGACGAGCGCAAGAAGGCGGAGGCGCGGCTCGCGGTCTACATGCGCTCCTCAGCCGCCGACAAGATGATGGCCGAGCTGCCGGCTGAAACCAGAACCGACTGGGGGCTCGTCTTCCAGCGCATCCAGCTTGCGCGGCGCAAGGGCAACGACGCGGCGGCGATCAAGATGCTGCTCGAGGCACCCACCGATGCCACAAAGATCGTCAGCCCGGACGACTGGTGGGACGAGCGCCGCGCGCTGGCCTACGAAGCACTCGAAAAGGGCAATGCGAAACTCGCCTACGATCTCGTCAAGGAGGCCGGGGCGCTGACCGTCAACCCGCTCAAGGAGCAGCGCTTCATGGCGGGCTGGCTCGCCATGCGCCACCTCAAGGATGTCGCCCGCGCCGAGAAGCATTTCCGCGCCATGCGCGAGGTCGCCGACGGCCCGCTGAGCCGCGCCAAGGGCGACTACTGGATCGGCCGCGCCCTCGAAGCCAGGGGCCAGGACGAGGAAGCGCGCACGTTCTACAAGCGCGCATCGGGCGAGCGCGATACCTTTCATGCGCTGCTCGCCCGCCAGAAACTGAAGCCCGGCGACCAGACGCTCGAGATTGCGCCGCCGGCAATGCCGACCGACGAGGAGGTTCGCACCTTCCGCAGCCTCGACTCGCTCGCGGGCGCCGTCATCGCCAAGAAGGCCGGGCTCGGCGGCGACGTCATACGCCCGTTCCTCGCCAACAGCCGCACAGCGATGAAGAGCGAGGCGTGGTCCGGCCTCGTCGCGCATCTCGCCGATGCCCTCGGCGACACGCAGATGTCGCTCCGCATCGCCAAGACCGCGCTCGGCGACGGCCACAACCTGTTGATCTACTCGTATCCGCTCGGCGCCTTCCCGGCCTACGAGCCGCTGCGCGATCCGCCCGAGCTCGCCATGCTGCTCGGCATCGCCCGCCAGGAGACCGAGTTCAACATGAGCATCGTCTCGGGTGCCGGCGCGCGCGGGTTGCTGCAGGTGATGCCGATCACCGCCAAGCACGTGTGCAAGGACCACAACATCAAGTGCGATATTCCGCGTCTGCTGACCGACAAGACCTACAACACCATGATCGGCTCGGCCTACATCGGCGATCGCATGGGCGAATTCGACGGCAGCTACGTCCTGACGCTCGCGGGCTATAACGCGGGCCCGGGGCGCGCGCGGCAATGGATCCGCGAGTTCGGCGATCCGCGCAGCGGCAGAATCGACCCGATCGACTGGATCGAGCGCATTCCGTTCGAGGAGACACGCGAGTACGTCGGCAAGGTGCTGTCGAACGTGCAGATCTATCGTGCGCGCATCGGCCAGCAGCCGGCGCTGCGCCTCACCTCCGACCTCGGGCTCGCGCAGCGTTGAGGCGATTCGGATTGGGCGCGTGCAAAGCCGTGCACGAGTGCGACCATCAGGCGATTTGCGGTGGACGGCGGCCCTTTGGCGGTGGCAACCATAGCCACCAACGCAGGGGGACGGCATGGGCAGGAACGGCAGCGGACAGTCGGCGAACGCCTTCGAGGAAATGCGCGTCACCGTGCGCGACGGCCTGCAGCTCTACGCGCGCCACTATGCGTCGCGGGAGCCGGCGCCGCACCGCCGCCCGGTACTCTGCCTCGGCGGGTTGACCCGCAACAGCCGCGATTTCCACACGCTGGCGACCGCGCTTTCGCAGCATCCCGACACACCGCGCGACGTCTACACCCTCGACAAGCGCGGGCGCGGACTCTCCGATCACGACAGCGACTGGCGCAACTATTCCGTGCCGACGGAAATGCTCGACGCGCTCGATTTCCTGACCAGCCGCGATCTCGCCGACGTCGCCCTCGTCGGCACCTCGCGCGGCGGCATCATCGCCATGGTGATGGCAGCGGCGCAACCGTCGGCCCTCGGTGCCGTGGTTCTGAACGACATCGGCCCGGTGATCGATCAGGCCGGTCTGATCCGCATCGCCAGCTACGTCGGCAAGACGCCGGCGCCGTCGAGCTGGGCGGACGCGGCCCGGATCGTCCGCGACATCAATGCGCGGCAGTTCCCGCACCTGACCGACGACGATTGGATGAAGGTGGCGCGCCAGATCTTCAACGAGAAGAACGGCCGCCCCGTCCCCGGCTACGACCCGCAGGTGGCGCGCTCGCTCTCCGTGCTCGACGGCCCGATGCCGGAGCTGTGGCCGCAGTTCGCGGCGCTGGAGCGCGTGCCGGTTATGGTGTTGCGCGGTGCCAACTCCGACCTCCTGTCGGCGGCGACGGTCGAGGAGATGCAGCGTCGCCATCCCGCGTTGCAGGCCTTCACGGTCGCCGACGAGGGCCACGCACCGTGGCTCAACGATGCGGCAACGACGGGCGCCATCGCCGACTTCCTGGCCGCGAGCGACGCGACCTGGGGGGCAGCACCGGCGACGCCGGCACCGGCGCAGATGGCGAGCTGACGCCAGCAGGCGCGGCGCGATGGCCTAAGGTCCATGGATCGGCGGAGCTGAATTCGCTAGGCTTGCAGCGACGAAGCTTGCCGAGGCGCGCATGAGCAGCGATGTCGAGACGGTGGTGATCGGCGCCGGAGTCGTCGGCCTCGCCATCGCCGCCGAACTCGCCGCAGGCGGGCAAGACGTCCTCGTCGTCGAACGGCACGCGCGGCCCGGTACAGAAACCTCGTCGCGCAATTCGGAGGTCATCCACGCCGGCCTCTATTATCCGCCGGGCAGCCTCAAGGCTCGCCTGTGCGTCGAAGGGCGCGAACTGTTGTACCGTTACGCCGCCGACAGCGGGATCGCAGCGCCGCGCATCGGCAAGCTGCTGGTCGCCAGCACCCCGGCCGAGATCACCAAGCTCGAGTCGATCGCCGCGACGGCGGCCGCGAACGGTGTCTGCAATCTCGTCCGCCTCGATGCCGCCGGCGTGCATGCCCTCGAGCCCGAGGTGCGCGCTGTCGCCGGCCTGCTGTCGCCCTCGACCGGCATCGTCGACAGCCACGGCTTGATGATGGCGCTCGAAGGCCGCTTGCAGGCACACGGCGGCGGAACCGCGCTGCAGACCGAAGTGCGCACGATCGCTCACGATGCCGCCCGCGACATCTTCTCGCTGAACCTCGCGAGCGCGGGCAGCGAGACCGCGATCACCTCACGCCGTCTCGTCATCGCGGCCGGATTGCACGCGACCCGCCTCGCGCGGCGCCTCACGCCGCAGCGGGTCGGTTATGCCGTGCCACAGACTTACTACGCCAAGGGTCACTACTTCAGCCTCGCGCGGCGCGCCCCCTTTTCGCGTCTGGTCTATCCGATGCCGGCCGGTGGCGGGCTCGGCGTGCACCTGACGCTCGACACGGCCGGTAACGCGCGGTTCGGTCCCGACATCGAATGGACCGATCGCCTCGATTACGGCTTCGACGACATGAAAGCACGCAAAGAGCGCTTCGAGGCCGCGATCAGGCTGTGGTGGCCGGACTTGCCTGCGGACGCGCTGGTGCCAGGCATGACGGGCATCCGCCCGAAGCTGACACGCGACGGCGGCGTGCAGGCGGACTTCGCCATCCACAGTAAGGCGGATCACGGCATCCCCGGTCTGGTCGCGCTCTACGGCATCGAGAGCCCCGGCCTCACGTCGTCGCTCGCCATTGCCCGCCACGTCGGCAACTTGCTCGACGAGCGTTGAGCCGAACTCAGCGCTTGTCGGCGGCACCGAGGCGGCGCTCCATCCATTGCGAATAGCGTGACATGCCGAAGCAGAAGATCCAGAACACGAAGCCCGCGAACACGTAGCCTGTCGCCGGCGTCGAAGGCGAGAACCACGTGGCGTCTGACGAGATCGCCTGCTGCACGATGCCGAGCAGATCGAACAGGCCGATGATGAGCACGAGGCTCGTATCCTTGAACAGCGCGATCGACGAGTTGACGATGCCGGGGATGACCAGCTTCAGCGCCTGCGGCAGCACGATCAGGCTCATCTTCTGCGGATAGGAAAGTCCGAGCGCATCGGCCGCCTCGTACTGGCCGCGTGGAATCGCCTGCAGGCCACCGCGGATCACCTCGGCCAGATAGGCGCCAGAGAACAGCGCCACGCCGATGAGCGCGCGCAGCAGCTTGTCGAAGGTGACCCCCTCGGGCAGGAACAGCGGCAGCATCACCGAGGCCATGAACAGCATGGTGATGAGCGGCACGCCGCGCACCAGCTCGATGAACCCGATCGAGGCCCAGCGCACGAACGGCAAACGCGAACGCCGCCCCAGCGCCAGCAGCACGCCGATCGGGAACGACGCGACGATGCCGACGATGGCGACGACAAGTGTCACGAACAGGCCGCCCCAGCGCTCCGTCTCGACGATCGGCAGTCCGAGCCAGAGAGCCCCGGTCAGCAGATAAAAGGCGATGACGGGGAAGATCACGAAGGTGAACAACGCGAACAGGCCCTTGCGCGGCACGCTCGGAATCATCAAGCCGCCGAGGCCGATCGCCGCGAGCAGGAAGGTCAGGTTGACGCGCCAACGCTCGTCGACGGGATAGCGGCCGTAGATGAAGGTATCGAGCTTGTGCGTAATGAACGGCCAGCAGGCGCCGGTGCCGGGGGCCGAACAGGCGGTGCCGTCGCTGCCGGTGAAGACCGCGCGCACAATCGCCCAGTCGACAATGCCGGCGACGACCTTCCACGTGATCCACAGGCCGAGCAGCGTCAGCAGCGTGTTCGGGATCGACGAGAACAGGTTCTTGCGCGCCCATGCCACCGGGCCGACACCGGAGGGCGGACGCTCGGCAGGGACGTTGTTGCCGGAACTGGGGATCGAGGTGGCGGATGCGTTTGCCATGGTTCAGCGCTCCACCAGCGCCATGCGCGTGTTGAAGACGTTCATGGCGAACGACGTGGTGAGCGAAACGACGAGATAGACGGCCATGGTGATGGTGATCACCTCGATCGCCTGGTTGGTCTGGTTGAGCACGGTGCCGGAGAACACCGAGACGAGATCGGGATAGCCGATCGCGACGGCGAGCGAGGAGTTCTTGGTGAGGTTCAGATACTGGTTGGTCAACGGCGGGATGATGATGCGCAGGGCCTGCGGCAGGACGACGAGGCGCATCGACTGGCCGGCCGAGAGACCGAGAGCCGCGGCCGCTTCCTTCTGCCCTTTCGGGACGCCCATGATACCGCTGCGCACGATCTCGGCGATGAAGGCGGCCGTGTAGAGCGTGAGGCCGACCAGCAGCGCTACGAACTCCGGCAGCAGCGTCACGCCGCCGGCGATGTTGAAACGGCCGAGCTGCGGTACATCGAACGAAACAGGACTGCCAGCGGCGAAGAAGGCGAGCAACGGCAGCAGGACGAGCAGGGCGAGCGACGCCAGCACCGCCGGGAACTGCTTGCCCGTGGCGATGCGCCGCCTGCGCGCCCACCACACGAGCGCCACCACCAGCGCGAGGGCGACCGGCACCGACCACACCACGAGGCCGATGCCATCGCCCCACGTCGGCTTCGGCACGGTGAGGCCGCGCACGTTGAGGAAACTCGCCAGCGGTAGCGCGATGCTGTCGCGCGGTTGCGGCAGACCCTTCAGTACCGCGAAGTAGATCGCGAACAGCATCAACAATGGCGGGATATTGCGGATCACTTCGACGTAGACGGTCGCCAGCCGCGCGATCAGCCAGTTCGAGGACAATCGCGCGATGCCGACGACGAAGCCGATCAGGGTTGCCAGCACGATGCCGAGCCCGGCAACCAGCAGCGTGTTGAGCAGCCCGACCCAGAAGGCGCGGGCGTAGCT
>CALFEM010000617.1 GCA_937950105.1 uncultured Alphaproteobacteria bacterium
GACCACCGAGATCTACACTCTTTCCCTACACGACGCTCTTCCGATCTGTTCGCCTACGACGGCGACGACTTCGTCGATGGCGGCGCCGGCAGCGACCAGCTCTATGGCGGTGGCGGCAGCGATACGCTTCTCGACGGCAGCGGCAGCGACAGCGTGTTTGGTGAAGCCGGCAACGATACCTTCATCGTCGCGTCCGACACCAGCAGCGACTACTTCAACGGTGGCAGCGGCGTCGATACGATCGACTTCTCGCAGTCGACGATGGCGATCTCCGTCGATCTCAACAACCACCAGGCCCGCGGCACCGGCAAGGACCAGATCTTCGACTTCGAGAACGTCACCGGTTCGGCCTACGGAGACGAGATCGAGGGCGATGAGAACGTCAACGTGATCGACGGCGGCGCCGGCAACGACTGGATCATCTCCGGCCGTGGTGCCGACGTGCTCACGGGCGGCGCGGGCAATGACACGTTCGCGTTCGACCGTAACGACATCCTGTCGGGTCGCATCCGCTACGGCGTCGACACCATCACCGATTTCGGTGGTGGCGATCGTCTCGATTTCGACGGCCTGCTGAGCGGCAACGCGTACACCGCCCTGAATGACATCGAGCTGCGCGAGGTCGCTGGCGGAACCATGATCGCGGTCGACTTCGGCGGCAGCACCGGGCTCGTCGATGTGGTCATGCTCGACGGCGTCTACGATCTCGATCTCCAGCACATGCTGTCGTCCGGGCAGATCGTCGTCTGATCCGCTGCGCTCGAGGTGCCTCGCCATCTCCGAAGGGCCGGTTTACGCCGGCCCTTTTGCTTTGTCAGCGAGCCTGGAATTAGCCCTTCCTTCAGCTTGCTTTGGTAACCATGACAGGTAGGTCCGGCGCATGGCTGCCTTCAGTCATGGGTCCGGGGTGTGCCCGCGGGACATCCTCGCGAGCCGCGAGGAAGGGTGTAATGCGTACCTCGAGACGGCTGCTCAAGCAGGCCCGCGCCGCGCTGCTGGTCGCGTTCCTGTTCAGCGGCTTCATCAATGTTCTGATGCTGGCGACGCCGCTCTACACCCTGCAGGTGTTCGAGTCGGTGGTGCCGCTCGGCAGCATCGAGACGCTCGTCATCCTGACGCTCATCGCTGCCGCCGCGATCGCCGCGCTGGCGCTGCTCGAGATCGTGCGCGACACGATCCTGACGCGCGCCGGCCTGTGGCTCGATCACTGCCTCGGCGAGTATATGCTCGAGAACGGCCTGAAACTCGGCGGTGCCGCTGGCGAGCTTCGCCAGGATGCACGCGCGCTCGAAACCCTGCGCGCATTCCTGTCGAGTGCGGCCGTCATGCCGCTGTTCGACGGACCTTGGATCCCTATCTTTCTCGTCGCGCTGGCCGCGCTGCATCCGATGATCGGCATGGTCGCGGCTGTGTCGGCCGTGCTGCTGCTGCTGGCGGCGCTGGCGCAGGTGGCATTGACGGATCGGTTGCAGCGCGAAACCGGCGAAGCGCAGGAGCGCGCCGGACACTGGTTCCGCCTCGTCACCGCCAATGCGCATGTGGCCGGCGCACTCGGACTGGCGGAAGGCGTCGCCGGCCGCTGGGAGGAGACCAATCGCTCCCACATCGCTAGTGCCTATTCGCTCGCCAAGCGCGTCAGCTTCGTCAAGGCGCTCGCGCGTGCGGTACGGGTCGGGTCGCAGATCGCGATCTACGGGCTCGGCGCCTGGCTTGTCGTCAAGGAACAGGTCAGCCCCGGTGCACTCGTCGCCTCGGCCATCCTTCTCGGCAGGGCACTGGCGCCACTCGAGCAACTCGTCGGCGCCATCAAGCCGGGCGCGGCCGCATGGCGTGCCTATCGTCGTCTCAAGGCGCTTCCGGCCGACTATCCGCAGGCGCCTGTCGGCCATGGCGACATCCGTGGCGAAGGCCGCGTGCGCCTCGCCGATGTCTCGGTGATCTATCCGGGGCGGCGCATCGCGGCGTTACGCGGCGTCAGCTTCGAAATCGCACCGGGTGAATCGATCGGCATCGTCGGCCCGAACGGAGCCGGAAAATCGACCCTTGCTGCGGTCATCGCCGGAGCCATGGCGCCGAGCGCCGGGACGGCCGATCTCGACGGTATCGCCATCACGCGCTGGCAGCGCGCGTCGGGCATGCCGCCCATTGGCTATCTGCCGGACGAATCCATGCTCGTCGATGGCAGCGTGCACGAGAATATCGTGCGGTTTCGCGAGGCGGCGTTGCTGTCGTCGGCCGCCGCCGCGCTGGCGGCGGGCGTTCACGAGCGCTTGCAGTCGCTGCCGAAGGGGTACGAGACCGAGGTCGGGCCAGCCGGCTCGGCGCTCTCGATCAGCGAGCGGCGCGCGGTCGCCATGGCGCGCGCGGTGCACGGCAATCCGCGCATGATCGTTCTGGACGAGCCGGAAGCCGGCCTCGACGGCGCGGCCTTGCGCACTCTGACACAAGCGCTCGAAGCCTTGCGCGCGGCCGGCGTATCGCTGGTGATCGCGACGCAGGATCCGCGCATGCTGAAACTGGTCGATCGCGTCGTCCTGATGAATGGCGGCAGCGTGGCCAAAATCGGTGCTGCGCCGGAGGTGGGCCGGCCGGTCGCTCCGTTGCGCCCGGTTCCTGCGGCGTCCGAGGCGGCCGACGCGCAGGCGACGGCGGGCTGAGAGGAGCAGCGACGATGAAATTTTCCGCCGACATGTCCGACGCGAGGTTCCCGCGCCTCGACCTCAAGGCGCCCGTTGCCGCCGGTGTCTTCGTCGTCGTCGCCTTCTTCGGATTCGGCATCGGCACCGCTGCGGTGGCGCCGATCGACAAGGGCGTCGGCATGCCCGGCACCATCATCGTCGAGAGCCGCGTCAAGCCCGTGCAGCACGAGCGCGGCGGTACGGTCGGGCGCATCAACGTGCGCGAAGGCCAGCAGGTGACCGCCGGTGACGTGCTGCTCACGCTCGAGACCAAATCGCTGATCGAGCAGACGACGGCCCTCAGGTTGCAGGCGGATGCAGCAGCGCGGCAGCTCGATCTCGCGAAGCAGGAAAGCGAGACGATGCTCGACCTGCTCGAGCGCAAGCTGGCTTCGCGCTCGCGCGTGCTGGCGCTGCAGCGGCAGGTCGCGGAGATCGAAAAGGAAGCGGCGGCCATTGCGGCGCGGCTCGGCATCGCCGAGGACGAACTCGCGCGCAGCGAGATCCGTGCGCCGGCGACCGGACGGCTGCTGTCGCTCGCGGTCGGCGCGCCGGGCGCCGTCATCAAGCCGGGCGAGACCATCGCCGAAATCGTGCCCGACGACGATCGCCTGGTGATCGAGGGCCGTCTGGCGCCGAACCAGATCGAAAGTGTGCGTCCCGGCATGCCGGCCAAGGTCTGGTTGTCGGCGCTGAGCTGGCGTGAGCAACGCCCGCTCGCTGCAAGGCTCGCCTGGGTGTCGCCCGATGCGGTCGAGGACAAGCGCTCGGGCACGCCGCATTTCATCGCGCGCGTCGAGCTCGAGGGCTCGCGCGCCGACATCGCCAAACGCATCTCGCTGCACCCCGGCATGCGCAGCGAGGTGTTGCTGCTGACGGGCGAACGCACCTTGCTCGATCAGCTCGTCGATCCGCTCATGCGCAATATCAATCGCGCCTTCAGAGGCTAGTGGGAAACACCATGTCGCAAAAAATGTCGGCAACGACGATCGTCAACATCGGCGCAGCAGGCATCGCGCTGGCGCTGGTCGGCTACGGGCTGGTCACGACCTTCGTGCTCGACGGACCGGCGCCGGGCTGCATGGCGAACTACGCGCGCACCGCGACGTTCGATCTCACATCCAGCAACGGCGGGCCGCTCTCGCTCATCGAGCTGCAGGCTCGCGCCGGCAACGGCGAGCGCAACATCGTCGAGAACGCCCGCATCGTGCCGGTGAGCGACGGACCAGCGCCCGCGGCTCTCGAGATCAAGCTCGGCTTGCCCGAGCGGGCCACGGGTAGCGACGCCACGGGCGTACTGTTCAAATGGTGGCCGATGGCGGGGGACCGCGCCTCCGCGGCGTGCCTGCGCTACAGCGTGTACATGCCGGACGACTTCGACTTCGCAACCGGCGGCAGCCTGCCGGGACTGATCGGCGGCGATGTGGCACGCCAGGGCAGCGATGCGAAGTCGGGCTTCGAGTTCTCGACGCGCTGGCAGCACGGCGGCACTGTCGGCTTCGTGCTGAAGGCGCCCGAGGTGCAGCCGCACGGGCCGACGCGGTTCGACAACTTCGTCACGACGCTGCCGCGTGGCCGCTGGATCAGCATGGAGCAGGAAATCCAGCTCGATCAGCCGGGGGCAAACGATGGCGTGCTGCGCGTCTGGCTGGACGGCAGGCTGGTCGTCAACCAGAACGCGCTCGACTTCCGCAAGGATGGCGACCTTTCGATCGACGGCGTCCACGCCAACGTCGGCTTCGTCGTCGGACCGCGCAAGCTGCCGCAGGGGCAAGCAGGCACGCTGATGCTTTCGCCGATCGAACTGGCCTGGAAGTGATCGCAGTACCGATCTGAAGCCATGAGTGCAAAGGCCGTTTTCGGCTGTAAAATGGCATCTGCCGCAATATGCTATAAGTGAGCACAAGCGAATTGTATTCACACTTCGGAAACTCTGAATTAGCGGAATGCTTGCAAAAACGTGCCGTTTACGCCTATAGTCCAATCACGTCGTGCAGCCGTCCCCTTCCCCCCAACAGGCACACGGCAGTCAGCCCGCGGTCGTCCCCCCCGACCGCGGGCGCTTCATTTTCAGGACCATTCGAAACTCGTTCAGGACCGCCGTTGTGACGGTGTCCAGCCGGCGGCGCGCGCCTCGTCCTCGCTGCAGAACCAGCGGCCACGGCCATCACGGATCTTGACGCGGTTGTAGTCGTCGGACCATGGCAGCACGTAGGTGCGCTCGCGACCGGATATTCGACCCTTGATCGGGCAGCCTTCGGGCGCGGCCTTCTTGGCTTCGTCCCAGCGGGCCGCGCGATACTCTGCCGGACGTTGCGGGGTGCCGGACCAGATGCCGGCCTTGGCACCGCGCGCCTGCTGCTCTTCGCTGCCGTACGACGCGAAGAAGGCCTGCTCGGCGAAAGCATGTCCGGCCCGTACCATCTCGGCGGCGATGTCGGACCCTGCTCCCGTGCGGCAGCGCACGAGGGGCGGTGCCGAGCTGCGGTCTTCCACCGTCTCGCAGGAGAACTTTTCGCGGCGCGCGAGCTGTTCCAGCGCGCGCCGCGCCGCGGCGCCGCATGGCCACCGCGTGCCGCTGTCGCGCACGCAGGATTGCGACATTTCCGGAACTTCGATGCCGGCGAGCTGTACGATACGGCCGGAGATGCGGAGCGTGTCGCCGGCGAGGATCGAAGCGCTGCCCGCGAGAGAGCCGGGTGCGGCGTCGCTGCGCGAAATCGACGAGGTGACGATGCCGGCAGGCTCTGCGGGCGATGATGTCTCGCCGGTCAGCAGCGGTCCGACACCGAGCACCAGCGCCGCGGCGATGCCGCCCCACGCCAGCATGGCACGCGCTTGCGCAAAGCGCGCGCGCGGGTAGGTAATGTCGTCGCTATCCTGATAGTCGCTGCGGCTCGGCCGTCCGCCACGCTGGCGGATCGCGGCATCGCGCGGGCCGTCCTCACGCGCGAGCGCGGGGAGCGCGGCGAGCAGCAGCGCGACGGCGGCGGCGAGGCCGATGACCAGCGTCGTCGCGTCGATACCCTGGCGCACACCGCGCGTGACGGCGGCAATGACCAGTGCCACGCCGGTCGCGCCGATCGGCACGGTGAACTCACGGGCGCCGAGCCGTGTGCCGGCGAACCATGCTGCGAACCGGGAAAGCAAGGCCGCCGCGCGCGATCCTTGAACGGTTCCGGACAAGGCCGCCATGGAGGGGACGGCACGCCACGCCCGGCCCGGCGCCTGAGCGATGGTCGAGGCAAGGCGGCCGATCCCGCGTGCGATGCTTCGCGCCGTGGCGGACACAGCGGAGCCTGCACTCGATAGTCCCTTGGTGCCCGCGACCGAGCCTTTGTCGGCGGCCTCGCGCAGCCCCGCGGCAGCGGCGGCCTTGGCACTATCGAGACCCGCGGCCGCCGCGCGTTGCGCACCCTTGATGCCGTGCTTCAATCCGTCGATGGCGGCGTCTCGTACCTCGTCGACCTTGCGGCGGCGGTTGGCGCGCCTCAGCAGAATGGTCGTGCGCACATACTCGTGCCACTCGAACCCGTCGCGCTTCTTTCGCCAGCCGAACATGGCCGCCCTCGCTGTTCGCTTCATCTGCAAAAGCCGCCCGCCAGGGCGACTGCGTGTCCGTCATGCGCTTCGCACGGCTGGCGATCCGCCGCTTGTCTCACGGCCCTCCCGCAGCGGCTCACACATGGCGTGTGAACATGGCGAGGCTTGGACCCGTCCCGGTCTGCCGCGTCATGGCGCGCTGACCGTGGCCACGTCGCCTCACCGGACCTTTTCCGCGGCGCATGTTGTGCTAAGTTGCGCGCCGTTGCCACAACGGCCCGGCCGTCAGTCACAGAAAAACACGCTCCGCACCCTCCGGTGCCGATAAGAAAAGGACTTCGGCGATGATCTCCGGCGCACCCCGAACCATCACAATTGCCCGCGCGCGCATGGCTCTCTCCGCGTCCGCTGCGGCATTGCTTTGCGTCACGGCTTCGTCCGTTCTCGCCGGCAAGGATCAGGCGCCTGCGGGAGCGTGCGACGTGCACGCGCCGGGAAGCGCTGCATGGTCGGCCTGCGCCGGAAAGGTCGCCGCCGCTCTGAGCGACAGCGAGTTGTTCTATGCGGGCTACTGGATGGCGCGCGTCGGCCGCTACGACGAGGCCATCGGCTATCTCAAACAGGCGCGCGCGCCTGATGCGCGGACTTTGACGTACCTCGGCTTCGCGACGCGCAAATCCGGCGATGTCGCGGGTGCGTTCACGTACTATCGTCGGGCCCTCGCTCTGGACCCCGATTTCGTCGTCGCACGTGCCTACATGAGATCGGAAGAGCACACGTCTGAACTCCAGTCACTTAGGCATCTCGT
>CALFEM010000618.1 GCA_937950105.1 uncultured Alphaproteobacteria bacterium
AGTACTCCGACCAATGGCAGCGTGAGCATCTGATCAACCCGCGCGCTGTCGTGCCGGAGAGCATCATGCCGAGCTATCCGTGGCTCGCCACGACCAAGCTCGACGTGTCGAAGGCGGCTGGCCATCTTGCGACGCTGAAGATCACGGGCGTGCCCTACACCGAGGCGATGATGGCGGCAGCCAAGGCCGACATCGAAGCGCAGGCGAACCCGGATGCCAAGGGCGTCAAGGATCTCCTCGCTCGCTATCCGAAGGCCAAGGTCGGCAACTTCGACAACGATCCGGCCACGGTCACGGAACTCGATGCCATGATCGCCTACCTGCAGGTGCTCGGCACGCTGGTCGACTTCGCCAGCTTCGACGCCTCGGGCCCGAACCTCCGTTGAGGAAAGGGACCGGCTATGACCTACGACACAGTTGCAACGTTCAGTCAGGTCACCTCGCTGCTGTTCTTCTTCGCGCTGTTCATTGGCGTGATCGCCTATGCCTTCTGGCCGGGCAACTCACGCAAGTTCGACGACGCACAGCGCAAGGCGTTGGACCTCGATGCTGAAAAATCCAGGAGTGGGGGCCGATAATGGCTGGACACGGTGAATACGACGAGGCCACAGGCGTTCACACCACGGGTCATGTGTGGGATGGCGACCTGAAGGAGCTCAACAAGCCGCTGCCGAAGTGGTGGCTCTATACGTTCTACGTCTGCATCCTCTGGGCGGTCGGCTACATGATCGCCTATCCGGCTTGGCCGACGCTGAACGACTACACGAAAGGTGTGCTGGGCTACTCGCAGCGCCAGACCGTCACCGATCAGGTGAAGGCGGCAAAGGCGGCCCAGGCAGGTCTTCGCGAGCAGCTCGCCAAGACCCCGCTGGCCGAGGTGTCGAAGAACCCGGCTCTGCTGCAGTTCGCAACCGCGGGCGGCAAGGCCATCTTCGCCGACAACTGCGCCGCGTGCCACGGCCGCGGCGCGCAGGGTGGCGTCGGTTATCCGAACCTGAACGACGACGACTGGATCTGGGGCGGCAAGGTCGAGAGTATCGAGCAGACCATCAAGCACGGCATCCGCTGGAGCGAGAGCAAAGATACTCGTGACAGCGCCATGCCGCGCTTCGGCCTCGACGGCATGCTTCAGCCGGCGCAGATCTCCGACACCGCCGAGTACGTGCTCTCGCTCTCGGGCGCGAGCAAGGATGCGGCGGCAGCCGGACGCGGCAAGGCGATCTTCGCCGAGCAGTGCGTCGCCTGCCACGGTGAGGACGGCAAAGGGAATCAGGAACTCGGCGCGCCGAACCTGACCGATGCCATCTGGCTGTTCGGCAACAAGAAGGCCGACGTCGAGCAGAGCATCACCACCGGCCGCGGCAACGCCATGCCGGCGTGGTCGGGCCGTCTCGAGCCGGTCGCGATCAAGTCGCTCGCGCTCTACGTCCATTCGCTCGGCGGCGGCAAGTAAGCCACCCCGATCGCACACGTCCGGCCTCTCCCCGCGCTTTCGTGGGGGGAGGCCGTTCTCTGAAGCGCGCACGTCCCGCGAGAGCGCCCTCAAATCGGGATGGAGCCGCGCCGCACTTCCATCTCGGCCGGCCGCATCCTAAGGTATGCAGGATGGCACGCAGTTGGCCGGCACTTGCGGTCAAGGCTGGGCCAGGACTGGTTCAGAGTGGCGGGGCCAATCGCGGCAGCGGCTGCGATTTGTCAATGCACGACCGGCACGACGAAGCGACTACTGCGCGAAGTGTTCGAGATGAGGCGCTGATCCGCGAACTCGCCCGATCGCCCCTTCTGTGACCAAGCTCACTGCTTCCCCGCCCGGGCTGATCGAGGCTGGAAGCGAGTTTCCCAAGTTCGGCGGACGCCCTATGGCCGTCCCACCCATTCGAACCGATCCGGTGCGCTGAGAATGTCCACGATCGAAGCCAAGAACCCGTTCATCGACGAGACCAGGCCTTCGCCGAACGAAGCCGCGCATGGCATCTCCAAGATCGACGTCGAGGCCGTCAATCGCAAGGAAGGCCGCTCGCAATACGCGACGCGCAAGAAGATCCACCCCAAGCGCGCGCGCGGCTTCTTCCGCAACATCAAGTGGCTGGTGATGGCGCTGACGCTAGGCGTCTATTACCTGACGCCATGGCTGCGCTGGAACCGCGGCCCCGGCCTGCCCGATCAGGCCGTCATGATGGACATCGAGAACGGACGCATCTTCTTCTTCGGTCTCGCCATCTGGCCGCAGGAGCTTTATCTCGTCACCGGCTTCCTCGTCCTTTCGGCGCTGTCGCTGTTCCTGTTCTCGTCGATCGGCGGCCGCGTCTGGTGCGGCTATCTGTGCTGGCAGACTGTGTGGACCGACATGATGGTTTCGGTCGAACGTTTCTGGCAGGGCGACCGCAACCAGCGCATCCTGCTCGACAAGCAGCCGTGGGGCGCGTCCAAGACCTTCAAGAAGGTGATGACGCATCTCTCCTGGATCGTGATCGCAGCCGCGACGGGCGGCGCCTTCATTCTCTACTTCCGCGATGCGCCGACCCTCGCCGCCGAGTTCTTAACCGGACAGGCGCCGCTGCCGTCGTATGTCTTCTTCGTGCTGCTCACCGGCTTCACCTACCTGTTCGGCGGCATCGCCCGCGAACAGGTCTGCATCTACATGTGCCCGTGGCCGCGCATCCAGGGCGCCATGGTCGACGCCGACTCGCTGCTCGTGACGTATCGCGACTTCCGCGGTGAGCCGCGCGGACCGCTTCGCAAGAGCCAGGGCTGGGACGGCCGCGGCGACTGCATCGACTGCAATGCCTGCGTCGCCGTCTGCCCGATGGGCATCGACATCCGCGACGGCGGCCAGCTCGAATGCATCCAGTGCGCGCTGTGCATCGACGCGTGCAACGACATCATGAAGAAGGTCGGCCGGCCGCAGAACCTGATCGCCTACGATACCTATCGTGCGATCCAGGAGGAGAAGCAGGGTCACGGCGTCAAGCTGAACCTGATCCGTCCGCGAACCATGCTCTATGCCGGACTGATCGCGTTCGTCGGCGCCATCGTACTCTATGCGCTGTCAGCCAAGACCATTCTCGAACTCAACGTCATCCCCGAGCGCAACCCCCTCTACGTGCAGCTCTCGGACGGCGGCATCCGCAACACCTACACGGTCAAGATCCTCAACAAGCGCTACGAGACCCGCAGCTTCAACCTGGCGATCGAGGGGCTGCCCGGCGCCAAGCTGACCATTCTCGGCCACAAGGACGACGCCCAGCCCGTCATCGACGTCGTTCCCGACGACCTGCAGGAACTGAAGGCCTACGTCACCGTGCCCCGCGACGCCCTCGCCAAGCTGGATGAGAAGAACAGCTTCCAGTTCGTCGTCACCGACATCAAGGACGCCAGCAAGAGCGCGCGGACGACCAACTTCCGCAAGCCCTGATGGCTCCGGTTGGCCCGCCACGCGAAAGTCTGGCGGGCCCCACTGCC
>CALFEM010000619.1 GCA_937950105.1 uncultured Alphaproteobacteria bacterium
CGAGATGCCTAAGTGACTGGAGTTCAGACGTGTGCTCTTCCGATCTCGCGGCGGATGTTGAGCCGCGATCTCACCACACTGCTGCTCAACATCCGCCGCGTGGCGATCGTCGCCATCCTGCTGCTCGGCTACTGGTATCTGGCGGTGGTCGGCAATACGTATCACCTCGTCACCATCGGCCTCGTCTCGTTCTGCGCCGCCGCCCAGCTGGCGCCGGCCGTTCTGTTCGCGATCTACTGGCGCGAGGGCACGCGCCACGCCGCCTTCGCCGGTCTCGCCAGCGGATTCGCGGTCTGGATGTACACGCTGCTGCTGCCCTCGTTCGCCCGCTCCGGGTTCCTGCCGGAAAGCTTCATCACCGAGGGACTGTTCGGCATCGCGCTGCTGAAGCCCTACGCGCTGTTTGGCCTCGAGGGCCTCGACAACATCTCGCACTCGCTGTTCTGGAGCATGCTGTTCAACATCGGCAGCTTCCTCGTCGTCTCGCTCAGTCAGCGCCAGTCGCGCATCGAGCAGATCCAGGCCACCCTGTTCGTCGAAGCCTTCAGCCAGCAAGCGCCCGCCGCCGCCGCCGAGTTCGCGCTGTCGCGCGACGACGGGCGCGCCAGCGTGCAGTCGCTGCGCGAACTGGCCACCCGCTACGTCGGCAGGGAGCGCGCTGAAGCCGCCTTCGCGAACTATGCCCGCAGCCAGGGCCTCGACGCGGGCGAGCCTCCCGAATGGGACAGCGGCCTCATGCGGCTCGTCGAGCGCCTCGTCGCCGGCAGCATCGGCGCGGCCTCCGCGCGCGTTGCCGTCGCCTCGGCCGTCAAGGGCGAGCGCGTCAGCCTCGACGAGATCATCCAGATTCTCGACGAAACCCAGCACGTGCTCGAGTATTCGCGCCAGCTCGAGGAGAAGTCGCGGGCGCTCGAGGCCGCGAGCCGCGAGATCGAGGCGGCCAACCAGCAACTGCGAGAGGCCGACCGGCTCAAGGACGAGTTCATGAGCACCGTCAGCCACGAACTCAGAACCCCGCTGACATCGATCCGCTCGTTCTCGGAAATCCTGCAGGACGATCCCGACATGGACGCCGAGCAGAGGAGCGCCTTCCTCGGCATCATCGTCTCGGAAAGCGAGCGCCTCACGCGCCTCATCAATCAGGTCCTCGACCTCGCCAAGATCGAGGCCGGGCGCATGCAGTGGCATATCCGCGATCTCGACCTCGATCAGGTCGTGCGTGACGCCGCCGCTTCGCTCGCTCCTATCTTCGACCGCGACGAGGTCGAGATGGTGATCCGCATCGAGCCGGGCCTCGGACCGGTGCGCGCCGATGCCGACCGGCTCATCCAGGTCATCATCAACCTCGTCTCGAACGCCGAAAAGTTCTGCCCGAAGCCCGGCGGCCGCGTCGTCATCGACGTGCAACGCGACGGTGCCATGGCGCGGGTCAGCGTCATCGACAACGGCCCCGGAATCCCCGAGGCCGAGAAGGAAGCCATCTTCGACAAGTTCTATCAGGTGCGCGCCAACAACCAGCTCGACGCCAACCCGCTCGGCATGGCGGGGACCGGCCTCGGCCTCGCCATCTCCGAGCGCATCGTGACGCAGTTCGGCGGACGCATCTGGGTCGCGGCGACGAGCAGCGCGGGCTCGACCTTCGCATTCACGGTGCCACTGACCATGTCCGCCGGGCCGCGCAACGAAGCGGCACATGGTCAACTGGAACCAGCGGGCGAATAGAACCTGCGACGACGCTGCGTTCGCTCGTATCAGGAGCGCAGCCGCTCCCATTGCGAAAGGCGGCGCACGGCTTCCTCCATATCCGCGGTCGCACCCGCATACGAGAAGCGGATGAAATGACGACCGCGCACGGGATCGAAATCGATGCCCGGCGTCACTGCGACGCCGATCGCATCCAGCATTTCACCGGCGAAGGCAAGGCTGTCGCCGGTCCAGTGCGAGACATCGCAATAGAGGTAGAAGGCGCCGTCGGCGGGAACGATGCTCGTGAAGCCGCAACGTGGCAGCGCTTCGAGCAGCAGGGCGCGGTTGCGCCGGTAGACGGCGATGTTCGCTTCCAGTTCATCGCGCGCCTCGAACGCTGCCAGTGCCGCCACCTGCGAAATCGCCGGCGGAGCGATGTAGAGGTTCTGCGCCAGCCGTTCGATCGGACGCACCAGCCGCTCCGGCACGATCATCCAGCCAACGCGCCATCCGGTCATCGAGAAGTACTTCGACAGGCTGTTGATGACGATCGCCTCGTCGCTGTAGCGGAGCGCCGAGATCGGAAGAGCACACGTCTGAACTCCAGTCACT
>CALFEM010000620.1 GCA_937950105.1 uncultured Alphaproteobacteria bacterium
CAAGGACGCCACGAAGACCGCCGCCAACTAAATCCCGGCGCCATTCTGGCGAGACGCCCCGCTCCCGACCCGGTGAGCGGGGCGTTTTGGTATCGGTTCGATGTTGATAGATCGCCACATGACGGCGGTCAACTCCCCGCATCGGGCTTCCCGATCCACAAGGTCCCTCGCATGAACGAATTTCTTCCACAGTTCACTCAGCAGCTGGTCAACGGCCTGACGCTGGGTGCGATCTATGCGTTGATCGCCATCGGCTACACGATGGTCTACGGCATCATCGGCATGATCAACTTCGCCCACGGCGACGTGTTCATGTTGTCGACATTCATCGCACTCATCGTCTTCCTTCTTATCGCCAGCATCTTCGGCGCCCTGCCGATCGCTCTCGCGCTGCTGCTGGTGCTGATCGCTGCCATGGCACTGACGGCGCTGTGGAGCTACGTCATCGAGCGCGTCGCCTACCGGCCGCTGCGCGGATCGTTCCGCCTTGCGCCGCTGATCTCGGCTATCGGCATGTCGATCTTCCTCATGAACTTTGTGCAGGTCGTGCAGGGCCCGCGTAACAAGTCGATCCCGCCGCTCATATCCGGCGTCGTCGAGATTCCGATCGGCTCGGGCTCGATCACCATCGCCTGGAAGCAGCTCATCATCTTCGTGGTGACGGCGCTGCTGCTCGGCGCCTTCTGGTACATCGTCCAGAAGACGCCGCTCGGCCGCTCGATGCGCGCGGTGGAGCAGGACCGCAAGATGGCCTCGCTGCTCGGCATCGACGTCGACCGCACCATATCGCTGACGTTCGTGCTGGGCGCCGCGCTCGCCGCCGTCGCCGGCGTCATGTACATGACGCACTACGGCGTCGTGAACTTCGCCGACGGTTTCGTGCCCGGCGTCAAGGCGTTCACCGCCGCCGTGCTGGGCGGCATCGGCTCGCTGCCCGGTGCCGTGCTCGGCGGCATCCTGATCGGCCTCATCGAGACCATCTGGTCGGCCTACTTCTCGATCGACTACAAGGACGTCGCCGCCTTCTCGATTCTCGCCATCACCCTCATTTTCATGCCGTCCGGCCTGCTCGGCCGTCCCGATGTCGAGAAGGTCTGAGCCATGAGCGGAGCGGACGCAGCAGGCGAAGCAGGCCAACGCGACAGCGCTCAGGAACCCGGCGTCCGTCTCTCGGCCGCGTTGCTCAAGGCCCTCAAGGTCGCCGCCGTCGTGGTGGGGCTCTGCACGCCGATCGTGCTGCTCGAGACCTCGCAGGGCATCGACAACCAGTTGCGGCTCGACTGGCGCGTGCCGCTGGTCGCGGTGCTGGCTGGCCTCGCCTTCCTCGGCTCGCTCGTCGTCACGTTCGGCGCCCCGCATGTGGCGCGCTTCAAGGCGGCGCGGGCGAGGCGTCCGTCGATAGAGGTGCAGCCGGCCGCCGTTACGCTGGCGAAGATCGTCGCCATCGCCCTGCTGGTCGCCTATCCATTCATTGCCGTGATGCTCGCGGGGTTCGGCGGCGCCACCAAGTGGATCGACAATTTCGGCATCCAGATCCTCATCTACGTGATGCTCGGCTGGGGCCTCAACGTCGTCGTCGGCCTCGCCGGCCTGCTCGATCTCGGATACGTCGCGTTCTATGCGGTCGGTGCGTATTCCTCGGCGCTGCTGGCCAAGACGTTCGGCTTCTCGTTCTGGCTGGTGCTGCCGCTCGCCGGCATCCTCGCGGCGCTGTGGGGCATCCTGCTCGGGTTTCCGGTGCTGCGGCTGAGGGGCGATTATCTCGCCATCGTCACGCTGGCGTTCGGCGAGATCATCCGCCTGGTCCTCATCAACTGGGTCGATGTGACCAACGGCAACGCCGGCATCTCGGGCATCCCGCGTCCCACCTTCTTCGGCTTGCCGTTCAATGCCAGTGACGGAGGCTTCGCGGCGACGTTCGGCCTGGAGTTCGCGCCACAGCACCGCGTCATTTTTCTCTACTACCTGATCCTCGCGCTGGCTTTGTTGACCGCCTGGGCGACATCGCGACTGCGCCGCCTGCCGGTCGGGCGCGCCTGGGAAGCGCTGCGCGAAGACGAGATCGCCTGCCGCTCACTCGGCATCGACACCGTCAAGACGAAGCTGACGGCCTTCGCCATCGGCGCCATGTTCGGCGGCTTCGCCGGCGCGTTCTTCGCCGCGCGACAGGGGTTCATCTCTCCCGAAAGCTTCGTCTTCATGGAAAGCGCGGTGATCCTCGCCATCGTCGTGCTCGGCGGCATGGGCAGCCAGATCGGCGTCGCCATCGCCGCCATCGTCATGATCGGCGGCACCGAGCTTCTGCGCGAACTGGATTGGACGCGCGAGGTGCTCGGCCCGGCCTTCGACCCGACGCAGTACCGCATGCTGCTGTTCGGCCTCGCCATGGTTCTGATGATGCTGTGGAAGCCGCGCGGCCTCGTGTCGTCGCGCACGCCCTCCATCCAGCTCGGCGAAGGCAACAAGGCGATCTCCGGCAAGCTGGTCAAGGAGGGCCACGGCTGATGAGCGCTGCGGCCGCGAGCCCCCGGCATTATGCGCCGCTGCGGCATGTGCTGCTCGTCGCCATCGAGCACATGACCATGCGCTTCGGCGGCCTGACCGCGGTCGACGATCTCTCGTTCGAGGTGCGCCGCGGCGACATCACCGCGCTGATCGGTCCCAATGGCGCCGGCAAGACCACCGTCTTCAACTGCATCACCGGCTTCTACAAACCGAGCAGCGGGCGCATCGCGCTCGCCAGCGCCGAAGGTGTGACCAGCGCCGATGTCGCGCGGGTGACGCGCAGCGGACAGCGCTACCACGTCAACGGCAACGGCGGCGTCTTCCTGCTCGAACGCATGCCCGATTTCGAGATCGCCGCGCGCGCCAGCGTCGCCCGCACCTTCCAGAACATCCGCCTGTTCACCGGCATGACGGTGCTCGAGAACCTCGTCGTTGCGCAGCACAATCGACTGATGCACGCCTCCGGTTTCTCGCTGCTCGGCCTGTTGGGTACCGCCGGCTACCGCCGCGCCGAGAGGGCCGCGGTCGAGCGCGCGCTCTACTGGCTCGACACGATCGGGCTGACGGCGCGCGCCGACGATCCGGCCGGCGATCTGCCCTATGGCGATCAACGTCGCCTTGAGATCGCGCGCGCCATGTGCACCGATCCCGTACTGCTGTGCCTCGACGAGCCGGCCGCCGGCCTCAACCCGCGCGAGAGCGCCGACCTCAACACCCTGCTGCGCAAGATCCGCGACGGGCACGCGACGTCGATCCTGCTGATCGAGCACGACATGAGCGTCGTCATGGAGATTTCCGACCATGTCGTCGTGCTGGAACACGGCGCCAAGATTTCTGACGGCACGCCGGATTTCGTCAAGAACGACCCGACCGTGATCGCTGCCTATCTCGGTGTCGATGAGAGCGAGGAGCCCGCCGCCGAGGCTGAGATCGAGGCGGCCCAGCGCCGGGGCGCAAGAAAGGCCGGCGGCAACGGCAACGGGAGTGGCAAGCCCGGAACCAACGGCAGCCCGGGGGGCGCGCGATGAGCCGCCCGCTGCTCGAGGTGAAAGGCGTCACCGCCTATTACGGCAACATCGTCGCGCTCAAGGGCGTCGATGTCGACGTCGCCCCCGGCGAGATCGTGACGCTGATCGGCGCCAACGGTGCCGGCAAATCGACGCTCATGATGACGGTGTTCGGCAGCCCGCGCGCGCGCACCGGAAGCATCATCTTCGACGGGCGCGACATCACCGCCCTGCCGACCCACGAGATCGCCCGGCTGAGGATCGCGCAATCGCCGGAGGGCCGCCGCATCTTCCCGCGCATGACGGTGCTCGAGAACCTGCAGATGGGGGCCGCGATCGACGGCCTCGCCCATTTCGAGGAAGACCTCGAGCGCGTCACGACGCTGTTCCCGCGCCTCAAGGAGCGCATCTCGCAGCGCGGCGGCACGCTGTCGGGCGGCGAGCAGCAGATGCTCGCCATCGCCCGCGCGCTGATGAGCCGCCCGCGTCTGCTGATGCTGGACGAACCTTCGCTCGGCCTCGCACCGCTGATCGTCAAGCAGATCTTCGACGCCATCCGCAATCTCAACCAGCGCGACGGTCTCACCGTGTTTCTCGTCGAGCAGAACGCATTCCATGCGCTGCGCCTCGCGCATCGCGGCTACGTCATGGTCAACGGCCGTGTCACCATGTCGGGCACGGGCGCGGAACTTCTGGCGCGGCCCGAGGTGCGCGCGGCCTATCTCGAAGGCGGACGCCACTGAGCGGCAAGCGCCGCAGCGCACGGCAGGGAGATCGGAAGAGCACACGTCTGAACTCCAGTCACTTAGGCATCTCGT
>CALFEM010000621.1 GCA_937950105.1 uncultured Alphaproteobacteria bacterium
CGAAGGCCAGGCGCAGCCGGATTACTATCTCGGCATGCTGTTGCTGCTGTGCGATCCGCAAGCGCCGTTGCCTGGCGATCCGTCGTCATTGGTCCCGGCGGTGCCGGCCGAACCCTACCAGATCATCGACGGCCAGCAGCGCGTACTGACACTGACGATCCTGTTCAGTGTCCTGCGTGACGCTTGTAACGGTGACGCGGCAATCGCTGCCCGGCTCGCCGGGCTCGTTTCGATCCCGAGCGAGACCGGAACGCTCGGTGACCAGATGGTCGCGCTGCCTCGTTATCGCCTCGGTCTCAACGGACGCGAGCGCGCCTTCTTCCAGCGCAACGTACAACGAGCCGGGGCCTGTCGGCCGTCGGACGAACGCGACGAAGCTCCGAGCGAAGCCGCACGGCGCATCTTCGCCGTGCGCGATGCGTTCATCGCCGCCATCGCCGCGTTGCCGGCCGCGGCGCGCACCAGGCTCGCGGAATATCTCATCGGGCGCTGTCACGTCGTCGTCATGCTGTCGCACGACATCGATCGTGCACACCTGCTGTTCACGGTCATGAACGAGCGTGGCAAGCCGCTGCAACGCGCCGACATCCTGAAGGCCAGCGTTCTTTCCGAGGTGGCGGCCGACGATCCGGGGCCATCGCGCCAGTGGGACGAGATCGAGCGGCTGCTCGGCCCGCTGATGGAGGAATTCCTGTCGCATCTGAGGGCCGTGCATGGCCGCTCGGCGCCGCGCATCGTGGCGGATCTGCGCAATCTCGTGCGCGATACCGGCGGCGCGAGCGCGTTCCTCAATAACGTCATGTTGCCCTATGCGCATATCCTCGCCGGCATCAGCGCTGCCTCGCACGCGGTCGAGATCGCGGTCCCCTATGCGCATCATCTCGTCTACCTGAACCGGCTCAACGGCAGCGAGTGGAAGCCGGCGGTCATGCTGGTGCTGCGCCGCTATGCGACGCAGCCGGAAGTCGCCGTGCCGCTGATCGCGGCCATCGATCGCATGGCGTATGCGCTGCGCGTGCTGTGTCACGGCGTCGGCAAGCGCACCGCACGCTTCAATGCCATCATCCGCGCCATCGACGCAGGCGAGGCCATGTCGGGAGAGGCGGACGTCTTCCGTCTGTCACGGGAGGAAGCCAGAACCGCGGCCTACAATCTGCGTGACCTGCACGACCGCAATCCGCAGATCAGCAAACTGCTGCTGCTGCGGATCAACGACCTGATCGAGGGCGGGCTGCGCAGCGTCAACCCGTCGGGGTATAGTGTGGAGCACGTGCTGCCGCAGCGTCCGCCTGCCACCAGCGAATGGCGCGAAGTCATCGCAGATCCGGATCTGCGCGCGCTGGCGACGGAATCGCTCGGCAATCTGACGCTGGTGCCGCAAAGCCTCAACCAGAAGGCGCGCAACAGCGATTTCGCGGTGAAGCGGGGAATCCTCGAAGCCGCGATAACGCCGGAAACCGATCTCGCCATCATGCGCGATGTCGTCGAGTCACCGGCATGGACGCTCGACACCATTGCCGCGCGCGAGCGTTGGCTGCTGGCCGCCGCCGGGAGTTTTCTCGGCGTCGATGTCACCGATGTCGGGATCGACCACCAGTTGCGGCGCGGTTCGGACGGCGCCAAGGGCGGCTGAGGCGCTGTCCAGAACCGGCCTTGCATGCGGCGCGTGCAGGATGGCGGCCCTGGCCGAGCCCGCGAAACTTTGGTTCGCGGCCAGCGCGCTTGCCTGGTGAGATGCTGGCATCCTACATGGCATCAGCCTTCGCCGATATCGGCCAAGCCTAGAGCGCGTCAGGTCGGCGTCCCGCATGACGGCCAGAACAGGCAGACATGAGCACCGAGCAGCCGAGCGATCCAGCGGCTATATCTCCTCGAAGCGCGGCCTGGGGAGAGCCAGTGGCAAGCCGGCCGCCTCGGCCGTCGCCGCGTGCCGGGCGACGGCCGTCGCCGCGTGCCGGGCGCGGCCAGCGCGCGGTGTTCCTCGAAGGCTCTCTGTTGCGGCACATCCTCGTCATGACCGGCACCGGCGCTGTCGGGCTGATGGCGATCTTCCTCGGTGATCTCGCCAACATCTTCTTCCTTGGGCGGCTCGGGGATGAGGCGGTGGTGGCGGCGGTCGGTTATGCCGGGTCCATCCAGTTTCTCACCATTTCGATCGGCATCGGCCTCGCCATCGCCGCGACGTCGCTCGTGTCGCCGGCGCTGGGCGCCGGGTTTCGCATCCGCGCGCGCCGCCTCTCGACCAGCGCGCACGTACTGACGGCGGCCGTCGCGGCGCTTTTGGCCGTTGCGGTGTTCGTCGCCATCGGCCCGTTGCTGACGCTGTTCGGGGCTACAGGCCGCACGCATGCTCTCGCCAGCACCTATCTGCAGATCGTCGTGCCGACGCTGCCGCTGCTCGCCACCGGCATGACATCCTCGGCGGTGCTGCGTTCGGTCGGTGATGCGCGCCGTGCCATGTACGTCACGCTGGCCGGCGCGGTCGTCAACACGCTGCTCGATCCGCTGCTGATCTTCTGGGCCGGACTCGGTCTCGAAGGTGCCGCGATCGCCTCCGCCGTGTCGCGCCTCGCCATCCTCGCAATCGGTCTCCACGGCGTCGGCCGCGTGCATGCGCTGCTCGCCCGGCCGAGCGTCGCCCAGGCCCTCGCCGATGCGCGCCCGCTGAGCGCGGTGGCGGTGCCCGCAGTCTTGACCAACATCGCGACGCCGGTCTCGAACGCCTACGTGACGATGGCGATGTCGGAGCATGGCGACAGCGCTGTTGCCGGCTGGGCGATTGTCGGGCGCGTCACGCCGGTCGCCTTCGGCGCGATCTACGCGCTCTCCGGTACCATCGGGCCGATCATCGGACAGAACTACGGTGCCGGGCGCAACGACCGCATGCGCGAGGCGTTGACGCTCTCGCTGTTCGTCACGGCCGGTTTCACGCTTTTCGCATGGGTCGTGCTGGCCCTGCTGGCGGAGCCGCTGACCCATGCATTCCGTGCCAGCGGAGAGGCGGCGGAGTTGATCGTTCTGTTCTGCCGCTGGCTGGCGCCACTGTTCGTCTTCCTCGGCATGATGTTCGTCGCCAATGCGGTCTTCATCACACTCGGTCGACCGCACTATTCGACCATGCTGAACTGGGGCCGGGCGACCCTCGGAACGGTGCCGTTCGTCGCCTACGGCGCCTCGATCGCGGGCGCCTACGGTGTGCTCGCCGGCAACATGGTCGGCGGAATTCTGTTCGGCGTCGTCAGCGTGGTGTTGTGCTATCGCCTGCTGTCGTGGCTGTCTGGACAGGTGCCACCGAATCGGTGAGCGCGACGGTTCCGCGTGCCTTCGCCAACCCATCGACGGGCTCGCCTGCGGGCTGGCTCCGCGATCCGCCAGGGAGCGGCCCTCATGTTCAAGCGCGCTCAGCCAGAGCGGCCCGTCCGCCGCGTCGCCTTCGTCGCCGGCACCGCGCGCAACCTGCTCGGCATGCGCGCGCCGCTGATGCGCGCGCTGCTCGATCGCGGCATTTCAGTTCTCGCTGTGGCGCCATCCTTCTCCGCCGAGGAGGAGGCGCGTCTCGAATCCATGCGGATCGAGCGCGCCACGTTCGAGCTCGTACCGCGCGGGCCGCGCATGCTCGCGGATTTCCAGATCGTGCGCGAGCTGAAGGAGAAGCTTGCCGTCTGGCAGGCGGATGCCGTGGTGGCGTCGTCGGGTCGTGTCATGGCGCTGGCGACGATTGCCGCGGCGCGCGCCCGCGTTCCGCGCCGCGTGGCGGTCGTCAATGGCCTGCCGGTCGAACGCATCACTGCCGCAACAGCGGACCAACTCGCCGCACGTCCGCGGCTCATGGCCCGTGGGCTGCGTAGCGCCACCGCGGTTCTGCTTCACAACCGCGACGACAAGCGCCGTCTCGAACGGCAGGGCATGCTTTCGCACCCGACGACGGTAACGGTTCTGCCCGGAGCAGGCGTCGATCTCGCCGCTTTTGCCACAGCGCCGCTGCCACCGGCAGCGAACGGCCTCGTCTTCCTCATGATCGCGACGCTCGACCGGGCGCGCGGTGTGCTCGATTATTGCGAGGCGGCGCGTGCGCTCAAGGCCCGCGCGCCGCTGGCGAGGTTCCTGCTCGCCGGCCCGGCCGGCACCAGCGCGTCGGTTGTCAAACCGGAAGAGTTGCGGCCCTACGCCGATGCGGTGACGTTCCTAGGGCCGCTCGTCGACGTGCGCCCGGCGCTCGCAGACTGCCACGTCTTCGTCTATCCGTCGGACGGAGAGGGCATGCCGCGCGCGTTGCTCGAAGCCTTGGCGAGCGGTCGTCCCGTCGTCACCACCACCGCGCCGGGATGTCGCGACACGGCCGATGATCGCGTCAATGGATGTCTGGTGCCGCCGGGCGATGTCGCGGCGCTCGAACTCGCGATGGCGAGTTTCCTGAAGCGGCCCGATCTGCTCGCGTCAATGGCGCGCGCCAGCCGCCTCAAGGCCGAGCGTCATTTCGACGAACGCCACGTGATCGACGCCATGATGGAGCTGATCGGCGTGCGCCTGCCAACCGCTGCGGCCGCTGCTGCTTGATTTACGGATCGATCTGAGCGGAGGCGTCTCGCCTACGAAGGCGACGACAGAGGCGGGACCGCGATGCGCCGCCACGCTGCGACCGAAGCCTCGAGATCGGCGACCACGAGCGCCCCGACATCGACGCCGCCGGCGCGTGAGAACCCGGCAATGCGCGGCACCGGATCGACCGCCGCGAACGCGAAGCCGTCGTCGGCGACAGCGAGGGTGATCGCTGCAAGCCGCAACTCCAGCGCCTCGGCAACCTGCTCGGCGAAGGCTGCCGCTCCTGCCGCGTCGACTTGGCGCGCGGCCTCCGTTTCGGGCCGTTGCAAGGCAACCGCCTTGCGACCGATCACCAGCAGCGCCAGGTGCCCGTCTCCGGGCGGCTGATCCGTTCCGTCGTGTTCCGCGTCGGCGATGATGGCGGAGCCAACGCTGACGATGCCATGCCGCAGCAGCGTCTGGCGCACGGCGAGCGGCGAGGCCAGCCGCTCCAGGGCGTCGGCGCGGTTCGGTGAGTAGCTGCCCATCAGCTCGAGCTGGCGCAGCGCGGCGCGTGCGAACTGGCCGCCCCCTCCGCCGATGCGCGGGATCACGGCGTCGAAATGCGGCACCGGCTCGGAGCCGTCGAGACATCCGGGCTCCAGCCCGTCGAAGCGCAGCGACAGCCGCGCCAGATCGAGCCGCTCGACCACGTGGCCGCGCGCCTCGGCGGCGGCGGCGAGGCGCATCGGTGCGTTCGACGTGGGTTTGCGCGACAGGATCGCGATGCGCAACGGGCGGCGCGCGTGGGCGGTCGGGCGCAGCTTGCGATAGATCTTGCCTGACAGTCGCGGCTGGCGGAACGACGAGGTGGGATCGACGTACATGTCCTCGCGGATCGCCTGTCGTCCGATCAGCATGCGATAGCTCATGGTCGCGCGGTTGGTGAGCGTGACGTCGATCGGCCATTCGCGATCACCCATCTGCACGCGCGTCGCGATCACGTAGCGCAGCTCGCTCTCGCCGTTCGAACTCGTCACCTCTCGGCGCGCCACGATCGGTGCCGAGCAGACGATCTCGATATCGTCACGGCGCGCGATCGGATGCACGGTGAAGCGGACCAGCGGCGCGCCGATCGGCCCGAACGGCTCGATCTGGAAAGCATGCAGCGCCGAGGTGCGCGCGCCCGTGTCGATCTTGGCCTTGATCGCGGGAATGCCGAGCTCCGGCAGCGCCAGCCATTCCTCCCAGCCGAGTATGAACGGCGCCGGCATTTGCGTTCGCGTCCTTGTTCTCGTGCGGGTCGAATCGCCTTTCGCTTGACCCTGGCATGGTAGCAGGTCGGCGGCGTGACGGATGCAACTGTGCCCGCCGCGGGCGCATGCGGCGCAGCCATGGCGCGCGGTGGTGAGCCCCCATCCGCTATCATGCCAGCGATTCGACTACGCTGCCGCATGAGCGGCGCGGTGGCTGCGGGCCGAGGAGGACCCTCAACGCGGTTTTCACTTAGCGAGGACAGGGGAGCGGAATTCATGACGGCACGAAGCCGGGCCGGACGGCGTGCCCGCGGCGCAATCGCAACCGTCATCGCAAGTGCGGGCGCGCTGCTCGAGTTCGCGGGACTTTCGTGTCATCTGGCGACAGCTGCGATCGCGGCCGAGCCCCGCTCCAGCATCGCCTTCGCACTCGCCGACCGGGCGGCGCTCGGTGCACTGGCGGCCGGCTTCAACGATCCCGCCCGCGCGCGCCCGCACGCTTTGGCACTCACTGATCTGATGCTCGAGATCACGGCGCCCGGCGGCGGTGATGCCGCCGCTGCACTCGCCGCCGATGCCGAGCCCTCGCGCGGACGCCGGCGCGGGCTGTTTCGTATTCGCCTGCTGGCGGTCGCGGGCGGCCGGCTGCGCGCCGATGCGAGCGGCTGGTGCTCGTATTTCCGCGGTGGCGCGAGCC
>CALFEM010000622.1 GCA_937950105.1 uncultured Alphaproteobacteria bacterium
TTCCGATCTTCTTGTTCGAGAACGGCAGGCGCTGCCGGGTGCCCACCAGATGCGGGCGAATTCGAGGAGCTTCGGCGGTGACCACCGGCACCTCAAGCGCCAGCGGCTCCCGCGCCGATGCCTTGCGCACAGCGCGAAAAGACAAAGCCCGGCGGGGACCTCTCTACGAGGGCCCCCCGGGCTCGCCGGACCGATCCATGGCTCTGAGGTTGTGACGCTGTCGACGACGACCCTGTTGCGTTGCTCCTGGACGGTAGCGCGGACTAAGCCGGCACCTGATGTCCGATGGAGACGTTGCGGTCGGGTGGTGTTCGGATCAGAACGTCTGTTGAGCCTGCTACGATCACTATCCTATTTTCGTGCATTCCAACTTCGGGTTCCCTTGTTCTTCCCGGGTGCCGCGCCTGCAACTGAGTTTTGCGCAAGTCAAACCCTAGCCACGCACCGGCATGGCGGAAAGAAGAAAGTAGAACCGTAATCATTGGAGAATGCAGCGCGCATTTTCCAGCTTTTCTTTTACGGCCGAAGTTCGAGCCATCTCGAAGGATGCTCTGAAGACTTCGGCGATCAACGACCCGGCGGAGACATTTTCTTAGACCTCCTCTCGAAGGGATAGTCGAAGTGTGCGCTTCGTTCGGAATCCTGTCAACGGGGTTTGCGAGGGAGCCCGCGCGCTTCGCATCACTTTTGTCAACGAATGGTGACTGGGCGTGAGAGCGCGCGATGCACCGCCGCGCACGCTGCCGATATGGTTAACGGAATGGTCATCGCGCCGGCCTAATCTGCTGGCGTGGCCCTGCGCCGATGCAGGGCGTTCGGTGGAGCCTCGCTGATGAAGCCCGGAACCTGGATCGTCGCCACGAGCGTTGCGGCCGCCGCCGGCTGGCTCGGCTACGATTACGTCGACACGCGCGCTCTGGCGTCGTTGCTGCCGGGCATGCCGAGCCTAGATCCAGCGACGCTGCACGTGCCGTCGATGTTGGCCGGTGGCGCGCTCGGCCTGTCGCTCAACACGCTGCGCCGCGTGCCGTGGTTCGAACTGCCGCGCCGCATGCTGCGCTGGCTGGTGCTCAACGAGCGCAACATCTATCGCCTCGGCATCGCCGCCGCCTGTCTCGGCGTGCTCGTGTTCTACTGACGAGGCGTGCTCGACGGCGTCTTCGCATGCTCGCCGTCGCGGATCCCGGTATCGATGACCGTCACGATTGGGTGCTCGCATTCGCGCACGCCTTGCGCGATGTCGCGCGCGGGTGTATCAGCCACCCCCCAAGCCCCGACGCGCGACCAGCGCAACCAGAAAGGAGACCAGCCGTGAGAGCAATGCCGCGATCGACACACACCGTGCCGACGCCCGGATTGCGCTCGGCTGATCGTCACTTCATCTGGTTGAACGACAATGGCACGTTCGTTGATAGAGCGCCGGCAGGAGGCCGAGCGCACGCGCATTGAGGCCCTTGAGGCCTCGCTGCGCCGGGTGTCGCAGCAGACGCGCCCCGCTCCCGATTTCGTACAGGCACTGAACGAGGCCGTTCGCGGTTTCGAAGCAGAGGTCGTGCGCGATGCCGCGGCCTGGCGGCCGCAGATGAAGACGCGTGACGCCGCGCGTCTGCGTCTGGCGGCGGCGCGTCACCTGTTCGCGCGCTATCCGGTGGCCGGGCATCTGGAGCTCATCTGGATCGATGCCTTCGGTCTCGACGTCGACGAGGTGCGGCTGCGCAAGCGCTGGTACATCGTGGCGGCGGGCGGGCGCTCGCTGTACCGCGAGGCGGCCGGTGAGTGGCTGTCGCGCAAGGAGGCGCACGTCTTCCTCAATCCGCCGGGTCCGCTCGGCTTCGAGGTGGCGTTCTGGCACGCGATCGCGCGCTCGTATGCCGGTGACGCGGGGCTCGCCCTGCGCATTGCGCATTCGCGGATCGCCGAAGCGCCGCGTGCCGCCGCCGCCTTCTGGCGTGAGGTGGTGCGGTTCTTCTGCGCCAATCCGGTGTCGGGCGAGAAGATCGGCGACTTCTGCGATTTTCTCGCCGACTGCCACCAGCGCGATGCGGCGTTCAGCCTGAAGGGGCGCACGCTCGTCTCGCTCGAGCGGCAGATGCGCGCGTGGCATCACGACCTCGAGGCGATCGCCCGCATCGAGGAGATGCGCCGGCGCGCGGAGCAGGCACAGGCGCGGGCGCGCGGCGAAGCGTGGTCGGATGCGTCGGCAGCCAGCGCAACGTGGTCCGGTGCGGCGATCGCCGACTGGTCGTGGCGTCCGTCGGCGAAGGAGAGCGGCAAGCGCGAGGAGTTCGTGGTGACACAGCTCCGCACCGCCGCCGACCTCGTCGCCGAGACGCGCGCCATGCAGCACTGCGTCGCGACCTACGCGGCGAAGTGCATCGCCGGCTACTGCTCGATCTGGTCGCTGCGCCGCCGCGCCGGCGGCCTCGGCGAGCGGCTGCTGACGATCGAGCTCGACCAGCGCGGGCGTGCTGTGCAGGTGCGCGGCTTTGCCAACCGCAGCGCGTCGCCCGAGGAGCGCAAGCTGCTCGAGCGGTGGGCCAAGGCGCGCGGCATCGAGCTGGTGTGAGGCGAAAGCGGACGGCCCGGTGACGTACCTGTCACCGGGCCGTTCGAGCAACGAGCGTCGGCAGCGATGCCTGAGCGCGGAGCGATGTCGATGAGCGCGGCGCGATGCCGAGAAACGCGGACAGCGCGCCGCCGCTACCACCACCAGCCTTGTTGTGATTGCCCCTCGCTGCGCAGCCGCCGCGTCTTGCCGGTCTGGCGTGGCGGGGGCGGCTCGTAGAAGCCGAACCAGCCGCCATCGTTCCATTGGTTGTTGCTGGCGACGGGGACGCTGACGGTCGGCTTGCGCGTGACGAAGCCACCCTGCGGCTGGTTGCTGAGCACGGCGACGAACTCGGTCCGGTAGTTGGTTTCGCGGCTCAGCGGCTCGTCGGAGACGACGATCGACGAACGCGGCAGAGCGGTCGGGCCGATGCGGTCGAGCACGTCCTTCGGGATGACGATGCGATCGAGGGCATCGCTGGCGCTGGCGCCATTGTCGATCGTGACCGCGGTCCAGCGCAGGCCGGCGTCGTCGCGCGCCATGGCTGTGAAAATATGAGTGCCGATCGGCCTGCCCGGATCGCGGATCGTCACCGGAGCTTCGATGCTGTAATCGAACAGCACGCCACCATCCGCCCAGGGCTTGTGCGTGTTCCGCCGCACGTAAACCTTCTGCGTCGCCCGGCTGACGTAGATAGAGACCGGCTCCAGCGCGAGCTTGGCATCAGCCGCGGCCTTGGCGGTGTCGGTCTTCCTTTGTGCCGCGACCTTGGCGGCCTCCTTTGCTGCGGCCATGGCATCGGTTTTGGTTTGTGCTGCAGCCTTGGCCGTCTCGAACTGCGCCGCTGCAGCGGCGGCCCTGGCGGCGGCCTGATCGTGAAGATCCTCGGCGCGGTTGCGGGCCTCATCCGTCTTCGCGGCAGCGAGCACCTTGGCTGCCTTGGTCAATTCGGCGTCGGCCTTGGCCTTGAGGGCGGTGGCCTTGCGCAGCGACGTGGCGAGTGGCGCCGCCTCGCGCGCCGCAGTGGCGGCGGCCTTCCTGGTGTCGTCCGCCGCGCGGGCCGCCTCGGCGGCCTCGTGTGCAAGCGTCTCGGCGCGCACGGGTGCCGCAGCGAGGGCAGCGCGGTCTGGATTGAGCAGTGCCGGGTGCGAGAACGCGACAGGTGACGCGTCGTGCGGCGAGACGATCACGCGCATGCCGATCCGCGTCTTGCCGAACAGCGTCCTGGCGAAGTCGAACGGCAGCCGCACGCAACCGTGCGAGGCGGCATACCCCGGCAGCGGCCCGCCGTGCAGTGCGATGCCGTTCCAGGTGAGGCGCTGCATGTGGGGCATCGAGGCGTCGTCATAGAGGTTCGAGCGGTGTTCCTCGTTCTTCTGCAGAACGGCGAACACACCGGCCGGCGTCTCGCGCCCCTTGACGCCGGTCGATACCGGGGCGCGCAGGATCCAGCCGTCGGCGTCGTACAGCGTGACCTGCTGCGTCTTGATCGAAACAATCGCCATGATCGGCTCGCCGGCACTACGCGGCGCGGCTTCCGCCGCTGGGGGCCCGGAAGCCTTTCGCGCCGAGGCGCCGTCAGGGCCCGCTGTCAGCGCGGTCATGGCCGCAAGCGCCACCGTCATGGCGCGTGTCGAACGCAATACGATGCAGTCTGCCATGCCGGCCCCGGTTGTAGGCGTGTCCCGCTCTATTCGATAGCGTATCCGCCGTTAGCCTCCAATGGCTCGACGACAGAAAAAGGGCGGCCGTGACGGGCCGCCCTTTGCCGGTAGCGAAGTCCAGGAGGTATCCCCTGAACCTTGCCTGAAGTGATGTGACTTACACCGAGTAGTACATGTCGTACTCGACCGGGTGCGGGGTCATTTCGTACTTCATGTTCTCTTCCATGCGCAGCTCGATGTAGGCGTCGATCATGTCGTCGTTCATGACGCCACCGGCCTTGAGGAAGGCGCGGTCCTTGTCGAGCGAGGCGAGCGCTTCACGCAGCGAGCCGGAGACGGTCGGAATCTGCGCGAGCTCTGCCGGCGGCAGGTCGTACAGGTTCTTGTCCATCGGATCGCCCGGGTTGATCTTGTTGACGATGCCGTCGAGGCCCGCCATCAGCAGCGCAGTGAAGCAGAGGTACGGGTTGGCCGCCGGATCGGGGAAGCGGATCTCGATGCGCTTCGCCTTCGGCGACGACACGTGTGGAATGCGGCAGGAAGCAGAGCGGTTGCGCGCCGAGTAGGCGAGCAGCACGGGCGCCTCGTAGCCCGGCACGAGACGCTTGTAGGAGTTCGTCGACGGGTTGGTGAAGGCGTTCAGCGCCTTGG
>CALFEM010000623.1 GCA_937950105.1 uncultured Alphaproteobacteria bacterium
GAGGCGATAATCACGCGTGATCGCCGACGGGTCGTCGGTCGCATCGTCGTAGAGCGGGCGCACGCCGGCAAAGCGCCATACGACATCACGATCCGAAAGGGGGGTGCGCAGGAAGTTGTTGGCGACGCGCAGCAGATAGCCCTGTTCCTCGTCGCTGCACGCGGCCGTGGCAGGGTCCGCATCGAACGCCACATCGGTCGTGCCGATCAGGGTGAAGCGCTCAGCGAACGGCAGCAGGAAAACGACGCGGCGGTCGTCGGCCTGCAGCAGGTAGGCATCCTCGGCGCCCGGTAGGCGCGACACCACGATATGACTGCCCTTGACGAGGCGCACCGGCACCTGTCGCTTGGCACCCGCGCGGCGGATGACGTCTCGCGAGACGTGCCCCGCCCACGGACCTGCTGCGTTGACGAGCGTCCGCGCGCGCACGTCGCGGCGAGTTGGCTCGGCACCGATCGTGAGATGCCACATCCCGTCGCGATCGGTCGCCGAGACGACCGGAGTGCGTGTCAGAACCTGCGCGCCATGCTGCGCGGCGAGCTGTGCCACGGCCACGACGAGGCGCGCGTCGTCGACCCAGCAATCCGAATAGTGGAAGGCGTGGCGCACGTGCGGCGCCAATGGCTGAGCTGCGGGATCACGCGCCAGATCGACCGTGCCGGAGCCGGGGATGCGCCGGCGCCGCGCCAGATGGTCGTAGAGGAACAGCCCCGCGCGCATCAGCAGGCGCGAGCGCATGTGCGGCGCATGCGGCACGACGAAGCGCAACGGCCGGATCAGATGCGGCGCGTTCGCCAGCAGAACCTCGCGCTCCTGGAGCGACTCGCGCACGAGACGGAACTCGTAGTGCTCGAGATAGCGCAGCCCGCCGTGGATGAGCTTGGAACTCGCCGACGAGGTTCCGCTGGCCAGATCGTCTTGTTCGACCAGCAGCACGGACAGGCCGCGCCCGGCCGCATCGGCGGCGATGCCGCAGCCGTTGATGCCGCCGCCGATCACGGCGACGTCGTAGGCCGGCGCTTGGCCGGGCGGATCGGACCCTCGGTCAGTCATGGCGCAAAGTCTACGCCATCAGCGGTGAAAGCGTCGTTTCGATTTGGCCGGATGGCGCGGCAGGAGCAGCGTCAGCCGCCGTGAGACGGCATGCGCATGCGCTCGACGAGCAGCCGCGCCGACGGGCCGGGGCGGGGCGTAACCGCCGACACCAGAAGCAGCACCAGCGTGCCGGCCCCGGCACCGAGTACGCCGGCGCCGATGCTGCGGATGCCGAACCAGTTGGCGGCGCGGCGGGCCGCGGCATCCAGCTCGGCGAGCGCCGCGGCCTGATCCTCGCCCGTTGCTGCGGCGAGTGCATCGCGAGCCGCCTCGAAGTCGGCGACGGCGCCGAACCCGGCGTTCGAAAGTCCGCTCCACGTTTCGTAGAAGCCGATGGCGAAGTAGCGCGTCGCAACGATGTAATAGACCGTCAACGCGACGCCGCAGACGATGCCCGCGAACGTGCCCGCCGCCGTCGCGGACTGGCCGTCCACCAGCACACGCCGACCGAGGTGAAGGCGGCGATCACCGGTTCCGGGCGCGCCGACAAGCAGCAAGTCGCGTTCATGGTCGGGCGCATTCTCGGTCTGCACGATCTGCCCAGAACCGCCGATGCGACCGATGCTCTGGCACTGGCCATCTGTCACCTGTGGCGCTCGCGGACGCCGGTGGCCGGATGATCGCCCAGGTCCGGGGCCGGG
>CALFEM010000624.1 GCA_937950105.1 uncultured Alphaproteobacteria bacterium
GCCTAAGTGACTGGAGTTCAGACGTGTGCTCTTCCGATCTCACCGTTGAACAGGATCATCGACGCCAGCATCTTCATCACCGTCGTCAGGCGACGATCACCGACGCCCTCCTTCAGGTAGCAGGTCCAGAACCCGCCGAGCGTCAGCACGTGGCCGTCGAGGTGACCGACGATCTCGTTCTTCTGGTTGTAGAGCGTGTAGTCGCCGCCGATGTTGATGACGTCGCGGCGCAGGAAATAGAAGTCCGGGTTGCCCTCGTCGTCGATCAGGAAGAACGAGAAATACTCCGGCAGCAGCGGCCACTTGTTGGCCGAGCGCTCGACGTAGACGACGTAGTTGTCGTCGTTCGTATTGATCGAATACGTCGTCACCGGAAGCCCGCGCGCGCCGAACGTCTGTGCGAGGCTCCTCGCCAGCATCAGGTCCATCGTCGCGCGCCAGTTGAGGTTCTCGGAGAACAGCTTGACGACGAGACGCTTGTCGGTGCCCTCCTTGCCCTTCCACAGATCCTCGCGATAGGCGAGCAGCCCGGTACGCTCGCCGTTCTCGATGACCTCGGCAAACACGTCCATGTCCTTGGTGAACTGGCGTGACTTGGCGCGATTGCGCTGGTGCTTATAGACGCCGAACTCGACCGAGTTGAGATTGGTGATCCAGACGTTGACGACGAACTTCTTCCAGCCGGCTTCGACCGTCTGGCTGTCCTTGGCCGCGCGCTTGTCCTTGCGCGACTTCTCCTTCGCCGGCGGCGCCTTCACCTCGGCTTCGGCCGGCACGCCGCGCCGCTCGTAGACCTCGGCGCGGGCATCGCGCGCGGCCTCGTTGGCGGCGGCCTCGGCTTCACGCGCGATCGCGGCGGCAGAGGAGGCGTCAGTCATGGTCGGTCTCCATCGGGTTCAGGGGACGCACACGACACGACGCGGGGGCGGATACGACGGACGCGCACACGCGGGCGCAGCTCCGAATCACACTGCCAAGCCTAGCAGCGGGCGCCGACGCACGAAGCCTGCGGAGCCAAAACGCACTGGATAACTGTGTGTTCTGGCCAAGAAACACAAATCCCCCGCGCCGGGTTTCCGGCACGAGGGATTCCTGTCGTCCTGCAGATGGCGTCGAGCGGCTTACTCGCTGGCGGCGGCGGCGGCCTTGGCGGCCTTCTCGGCGGCGGCCTTGGCGCGCTCCTGCGCCTTCTTCTTCGGCGCGGCCTTGTCCGGGTTGTTCTTCGCGGTGCGCGAGGCGAGACCGGCCACGTCGAGGAAGCGGGCGACGCGATCCGTCGGCTGCGCGCCGACCGACAGCCAGTACTTGCAGCGCTCGGCGTCGAGCTTGATGCGATCCGGGTTGTCCTTCTTCAGCATCGGATGGTAGGTGCCGATCTGCTCGATGTAGCGGCCGTCACGCGGCGAGGTCGAGTGGGCGACGACGACGTAATAGTACGGGCGCTTCTTGGCGCCGCCGCGGGAGAGGCGAATTTTCACTGACATGGCTTCGTATCCTTTTTCGTTTTCGTGTGCCGCGCACGCGGCGCAGCGGCTGTTTCAATTCCAATACTTTTCCTTCCCCCTCGGGAGAAGGAAACCTGTCACTTCTTCTTGCCGGGGAGGCCCGGGAACTTCGGCATGCCGGGACCGCCGAGACCGGGCAGGCGCGGCATGCCGCCCATCCCGCCGAGACCGGGAAGGCCGCCGAGCCCCGGCAGCTTCGGCATGCCACCCGGCAGACCGCCGCCGCCGCCCATGCCGCCCTTCACCGCGTCGCGCAGCTCCGGCGGCAATTGCTCCAGCGCCTTCGGATCGAGCTTTGCCAGCTCCTCCTGCATCTTCGCCATCTCGGCTTCGCTCGGCATCGCGCCGCCACCGCCGCCCATGCCGAACATCTTGCCCATCAGGCCGCCCTTGCCGCGGCTCATGGACTTCATCACGTCGGCCATCTGCATGTGCATTTTGAGCAGCTTGTTGATGTCCGCCGGCGTGCTGCCGGAGCCCGCCGCGATGCGCCGCTTGCGCTTGCCGTCGAGCACCTTCGGGTTGCGCCGCTCGTGCGGCGTCATCGACGAGATGATGGCGCGCTGGCGCTTGAACTGCTTGTCGAGCCCGGCCTCGTTGATCTGGCCCTTGATCTTGCCGATGCCGGGCAGCATGCCCATCAGCCCGCCCATGCCGCCGAGCTTTTCCATCTGCTTCAGTTGCTCGGCCATGTCCTCGAGATCGAAGGCGCCCTTGCGCATCTTCTGCGCGATCTCTTGCGCCTTGGCGACGTCGATGGTCTGCGCCGCCTTCTCGACGAGGCCGACGATATCGCCCATGCCGAGGATGCGGCCGGCGATGCGCTTCGGGTCGAAGTCCTCGAGCGCGTCCCACTTCTCGCCGACGCCGAGCAGCTTGATCGGCTTGCCGGTGACGGCGCGCATGGAGAGCGCGGCACCGCCACGGCCATCGCCGTCAGCGCGCGTCAGCACGATGCCGGTAACGCCGACGACTGCCTCGAACGCCTTGGCGGTGTTGACCGCATCCTGGCCGGTGAGGCTGTCGGCGACGAGGAGCACCTCGTGCGGATTGGTATCGCGCTTGACCGACGCGGCTTCCGCCATCAGCTCCTGATCGACGGTGACGCGGCCGGCGGTGTCGAGCATCACCACGTCGAACCCGCCGAGACGCGCCGCATCCATGGCACGCAGCGCGATCTGCACGGGCGTCTGCCCGGCGATCACGGGAAGCGTATCGACGCCGGTCTGCCCGCCGAGCACGCAGATCGGAAGAGCGTCGTGTAGGGAAAGAGTGTAGATCTCGGTGGTC
>CALFEM010000625.1 GCA_937950105.1 uncultured Alphaproteobacteria bacterium
TCCAGTTGTTCAACGGCATGCAGTCGTCGCTGTCGCTGGTCTATGATCAGGAGATGGGGTCAATGCGGTTGCTGCTGACCTCGCCTCTGCCGCGCTGGTGGCTGCTGTTCTCCAAGCTGTTGGCCGGCGTCATCGTATCGATCCTACAGGTCATGGTGTTCCTGGGCCTTGCGGCGCTGACGGGCATAGACCTGCCGCCTCTCGGCTATCTCGCGGTGTTGCCGGCGCTGCTGTTGAGCGGCCTGATGCTCGGGGCCTTCGGCCTAGTGATCTCTTCGACCATCCGCCAGCTCGAGAACTTCGCCGGCGTCATGAACTTCGTCATCTTCCCGATGTTCTTCGCGTCGTCGGCGCTGTATCCGCTCTGGCGCATTCGCGAGTCGAGCCCGCTGCTCTACGAGATCTGCCGCCTGAACCCGTTCACGCACGCGGTCGAACTCATCCGCTTCGCGCTCTACGGGCAGGTCGACTGGACCTCGCTCGCCATCGTCGTCGGCTGCACCGTGCTGTTCCTCGGCGCCGCTATTTTCGCCTACAACCCCTCGAAAGGCCTGATCGCCCGCCGCGGCGGTCCCGGAGGAGGATGATATGAAACAGTACAAACATGCCCCTGGCCTGCGGTTGCCGCGGCTCGTTCCGGCAGCCGCCCTGCTCGCGCTGCTCGGCATCGGTGTCGCCCATGCGCAGTCGCAGCCCGGCGCTGCACCTCCCGCCGAAGGCGCTCCGCTGGCCGCCGCACCGACATCGGCGGCGAACCCGGACTGGCCGTGCGTGCAGCACAAGCAGGCGACGCTCACGGCGGCACAGATGTGGGATGGCCCCCAGGTTGCGCCCGAGGGCGCGCGCTCCGACGACGAAGCGGTGCGCAAGCTCGTGCCTTTGATCACCAGCCGCCGTCACGACATGGAAGAGGTCGACAAGGCGCTGAAGGAGTTCGCCGAGACGACACCGGCGGCCGAGCGCGACCAGAAGCTCACGGCGCTTTTCTCCGCATCCCTCGCCGAGATCAACGCGCAGCGTGCCTCCATTATCAACGGCGTCGAGCGCTTCCAGCGCCGACAGGTGGCGCGCGCCAAGAAGCTCGAGGAGGAAGGCATCGCGCTGGCCGCGCTGCAGTCGAAGGCCGTGACCGGCGACAGCGCAGCTACCCCCGAGAGAGTTACCGACGCACAGCAGCGCTACGACTGGGACGCGCGCGTGTTCCAGGAGCGACAGCAGAACATTCCCATCGCCTGCGAGATCCCCGTGCTGGTCGAGCAGCGCATCTTCGCCCTGGCGCAATCGATCCGCGCGCTCATGAGCAACTGAAGCCGTCGAGCCGATCGAGCGCTCGTTCCGCCGCAGCTTCCGCCAGATCTGACGAACATCGCGGTGAGGCCGAGCATGCATCGCTCTTGCGATGCGGTCTTCGCGCGTCACGTGGTCTTGCGCAGCCGGTAGAGGCCGACGTCGATGGCGCCGGTCGCGAAGCCGATCTCGCAATAGGCGAGATAATACTCCCACATGTTGCGGAAGCGCTCGCTGCGCAACTCCCCCGTCATCATCGGCCAGGCCCTGAGGAAGCGTTCCCGCCACTGCGCGACTGTGCGCGCGTAGCTCTCGCCGAACAGCTCGACGGTATCCAGCGTCAGCCCGGCCTCTGCCGAAAGCGCCCGCATGTGCGTCGCGGTCGGCAGCATGCCGCCCGGGAAAATGTAGCGCTGGATGAAGTCGGGGCGCTCGCGGTAGCCCTCGAAGCGATCCTCGGCAATGGTGATGACCTGCAGCACCGCCGTGCCGCCCGGCGCCAGGCGATCACGGATGGTGGCGAAATACTGCGGCCAGTAGCTCTCGCCGGTCGCCTCCATCATCTCGATCGATACGACGCGATCGAACGCGCCACGACAATCGCGATAGTCCTGCAGCAGCGCCCGGCTCGCCCCCGACGCATCGGCCCGCGCCAGTCGCTGTGCCGCGACGGCCAACTGCTCGCGCGACAGCGTCAGACAGGTCATGCGGGCGCCGTGCTCACGTGCAAGATGCTCCGCAAGGCCGCCCCAGCCGCAGCCGATTTCGAGAACGCGATCACCCGGCCGCAACTCGAGCAGTTCCGCCACGCGATCGATCTTCGCCATTTGCGCCGTCTCGAGGGTGTCGCCATCGTGCGCGTAGAGACCCGACGAATAGCTCATGCTCGGGTCGAGCCAGGCGGCATAGAAGTCGTTGCCGAGGTCGTAGTGGGCGGCGATGTTGCGGCGGCTGCCGCTGCGCGTATTGGCGCGCCGCCCGTGCACCAGCCGGTCGACCAGACGTTGCAGCATCGTACCTTCCCACGCCATGGCGAGACAGGCTTCGTTGGCGTGCAGGAACGCCAGCAGCGACGCCAGATCCGGCGTCGACCAGTCGCCCTCCATGTAACCTTCGGCAAAGCCGATGTCGCCGCGGGCCACCACGCGGCGCAACGCCGACCAGCGGTGCAGCTTCATCACCGCCTCCGGGCCGGGAGCAGCGGCATGGCGCGACAATCGCTCGCCGGACGGTAGCTCCAGCGTCAACGCTCCCGCTTCGATACGCTCGATGAGGACGCGCGCGAGGGCGCGTGTCGCGCGCGCGGTCGGCGCGAACCAATGCGCGGCAGAGCGCCCGAGCGTGTGTGCGTGGTCATGGCCCATGTGAAGGCATCCTCGATGCGGCATGCGGAGTGGCAATCGTGACCGGCTGCTTCGGTGGCGCCGGCCGCGGTACAAGATGGAAGCCCTTGAGCCACATCTTCAGAGCCTCCCAATGGATGGCTCCGATGACTTTGGCAGTGAGCATTGGATGGCTGAAAAACAGGCCGAGCAGCTGAGCG
>CALFEM010000626.1 GCA_937950105.1 uncultured Alphaproteobacteria bacterium
GAGATGCCTAAGTGACTGGAGTTCAGACGTGTGCTCTTCCGATCTGGCGCGGTTCCTCTGGAACTCGGCGTGCGCGAAGGCGAGCTTGACGCCGAAGGTCGTCGGCTCGGCGTGGATGCCGTGGCTGCGGCCGATGGTGATGGTGCCCTTGTGCTCGAAGGCGCGCTTCTCTAGCGCCGCGAGCAGGCGATCCACGTCGGCGATCAGCAGGTCGGCGGCGCGCACGAGTTGCACGTTGAGGCAGGTGTCGAGCACGTCGGACGAAGTCATGCCCTGATGCACGAAGCGCGCGTCGGGGCCGACATGCTCGGCGAGGTGGGTGAGAAAGGCGATGACGTCGTGCTTGGTCACGCGCTCGATCTCATCGATGCGGGCCACGTCGAACTTCGCCGCCTTGACCTTTTCCCAGATGGTCCGCGCCGCGTCCTTGGGGATGACGCCGAGGTCGGCCATGGCGTCGGCCGCGTGCGCCTCGATCTCGAACCAGATGCGGAAGCGTGCCTCCGGCTCCCAGATCGAGGTCATCTCCTTGCGGGAATAGCGGGGGATCATCGGCGGCCTCACGTGCTGGAAAATGGAGCGCGAGGCCTAGCAAAGCCGGCCTTGCGGCGCAATGCGACGGGCGGGCAGTGAAGGGAAGGCGAGGGGGCTCGCCCCCTCGACCCCTGACTTCAAGTGCGGGGGCAGGGCCAGCCCCCTGGGCTTCCCTTCACTTCGTCAGGGCTGGCGCACCGTCTTGATCGAATAGAGATCCGCCGGCGGTGTCGTGAGATCGATGGCGACGCGGGCACAGACGGCCAGCACGAGGAGGGCGAGGAGGGCACGCAATTGCTCGCCCTTGAGGCGCGCGCCAGCCTTGGTGCCGAGTTGCGTGCCCACGACCCCGGCGACGATCAGAAGGCCGGCGAGCACGACGTCGACGCTGTGCAACATGAGCGCCTGCGTGAGCGTCGTGAACGAGCCGACGAACATGATCTGATAGAGCGAGGTGCCGACCGCGAGATTGGTGCGCATCTTGAGCAGGTAGACCATCGCCGGCACCAGTACGAAGCCGCCGCCGACGCCCATCACGGCCGTGAGCACGCCGATCAGCAGGCCGATGGCGATCACCGGGAGGATCGAGATGAAGAGCCGCGAATGAGGGAACCGAACCCTGAGCGGCAGGCCGTGCGTCCAGTTGTGGCGGCTGATGCGGCGTCCTGCAGGAACCGCGTCCGGCTGCATCATGGTGCGCACGCTCTCGACCAGCATGAGGCTGCCGACGCTGCCGAGCAGCACCACGTAGCAGAGCGAGACGAACAGATCGAACTGGCCGAGGCTGCGCAGATAGCCGACCAACTGTGTTCCGGCGACCGATCCGGCAACGCCGCTGACCAGCAGGACGTTGCCCATGCGGAAGTCGATGTTGCCGCGGCCCCAGTGGGCCATGGCGCCCGAAACGGCGGTGGCCGCGGCCTGATTGGCGCCGGTGGCGATAGCGACGGTGGTCGGAATGCCGAGGAAGATCATCAGCGGGGTGATGATGAAGCCGCCACCGACGCCGAACAGCCCGGACAGAAAGCCGACCGCGCCACCCGCGCCGATGATCGTCAGCGCATTGACGGCAACGCCGGCGATCGGGAGGTAGATGCCGAAGCTCATTGCCGGGCCCTCAGCGCATGGCGCCGCCGGGCCACACGTCCAGCGCGGCGCGGCGAGCGTCCGGCACCTGCTTGATCTCCGAAGTGAGGCTTGTTCATATCGTCGGATACGATGCCGGAATGTGTCGAGCAATCCGGCGTTTCGTCGCTGCACGCGCCGTGGCACCGCGCAACGCCAAGCGCCAGCGAATGTTCAGCGGCGTCAGGTGCGGTGCAGATCACGCTGCAGGATGACCGGGCGTTCGCCTTCCGGTTTGACACAGCCCTTCGCGGGATCGAACACCATGCCGAATTCGGCGCAGCGCTGGCGGCCGAGCCAGGTGCGTGCGGCCCAGCTCAGCGACAGCAGCAGCACGATACTGGCGAGGATGACGGCGAGGGTGCGGGCGCTCATCTGGTGGCTCCGGCGCTTGCGTTGCCCGCGTGTCGGTCGCGCCAGGCCGGCGGCCCCTGCCAGCCGGGTGGCGCCGATGCGGCGTGATAGACGCCACGGGCGACGGCGCGCGCCAGTACGTTGGCGGCGACCGCACCAAGCGTCGCCAGGCCGGTGACGGGGACCGGTGGCGGGGCGTTGCAGGTCGACACAGCGAAAACGATGTCGCCGTCGAGCGGAGTGTGTACCGGGTAGATGGCGCGCGCGAGGCCGGTCTGCGCCATGATGGCGAGGCGCAGGGCCTGACGGCGTTCCAGCGTCGCGTTGGTGGCGACGATGGCCAGAAGCGTACTCTCGCCCGCCGCGCCCTTGAGTTGGGACGCAAGCGCGCCGGCCGGCATGGAAGCGGGCCAGCCGCGGCCACCGAATTCACCCGAATGCTCGAAGGGCGCTGCCCAGAAGTTGCCCGTTCGTCCGAGCGTGACGCTGCCGGCCGGGTTCACGGCGGCGAGGGCACCGACCACCGTCCCGTCGGCCATGACTTCGGAAGCCGTGCCGAGGCCGCCGCGCAGGTTCACGGTGGTCGCGCCGAACCCGGCGCCGAAGCTGCCGCAGGGAACGTCGGCTGAAGCGGCGTCGCAGGCTGCACGCGCCAGTCGCTCGTAGGGCGGGCTCGCGCCCCAGTCCTTGTCGCCGCCGTTGAGCAGGTCGAACAGGATGGCGCCGGGTACGATCGGAACCCGGGCTTCGCGCACGGCAAAGCCGATGCCGCGCTCGGCCAGCCATGACTGCACGCCCGTCGCCGCCGAAAGTCCGAACGCGGAGCCGCCGGACAGCGTGATGGCGTGAATTTCGTCCACTGTGCCGGCAGCGGCGAGCGCGTCGGTCTCGCGGGTGCCGAGGCCGCCACCGCGCCCGTCCGCCGCCGCCACGAACGGGTGATCGGCGAGCAGTACGGTAACCCCGGACAACAGCGCGGCGTCGTGGGCACTGCCGACCCGGAGGCCGGGGACATCGGTGATGGCATTGCGCGGTCCGCAGATCATGTCGTTCCCCGATTGAGCATCCGGGCTACCACAGAGGGAGGCTGGAGGCAGCAGTCCGCAGCGGATTCTCTGTGCTCAAAGAATAGGCAACGACGAAATTGAATAAAAAACGAGCCGCATCAGAAAGGCATAAGTGAGTCGCAGTCCGGTGAGGTTTGTTGCCTGCCTAAAACCACATGTGAAAGCCTGCGTAGGATTGTCGCAGTCAGCTTCGCAATTGCGATAACATACAGAAAACAATAGCAAAAAAATGCGGCGCCGCAAAATCATTGTTGCCCTGGTGACAATGTCAGGAAAACTTTGATCCAGCGCTCTTTTCATTGCCCATTTGAGGTCACAATCTGACAGTCTCTGCCGCCGCTCACGGGTTTGCCGAAACGACCATCGGGCTGCGGGGGCCATCGCCATGGCCGGCCGAACCGGAATGCTGCAAGACAAGAGGGTCAAAGATCATGGGAATGCACGGGTGCCAAAGCGGCTGCGAAGCCGAGATCGCCGAACTCAACACCGTCATCGATGCCGTCGATGATCCGCGAGAGGGGTATCGCATCGTCCGCCAGCACATTGCCGATCATCAGAGCCGCGGTGAGGCGATCCCGGAGGATCTGCTGCGCATGGAGCGGATCCTGTTTGCCGAGTGCAACGCAGAGTCGCAGGGCCGCTGACCCCCCCTGCACACGCCGTGCGGCGTTCCCCATGTTGATCACTCGTGCGCGCGGGACAACAGGAGGAACGCATGAAGATCGCAGCCAGGATGTGGGTCGCCGTCGTCGATGGCGGCAAGGGGCTGGTGCTCGTCAACGAGGGCAACGCGCTGGAGCCGCGCCTGGCGGTCCGGCGCAGCTACGGCCTCGACAATCCGCCGAGCCACGAGCAGGGCCGGGACAGGCCGGGACGGCTCAACGACGCCAGCGGACCGCACAAGTCGTCGGTCGAGGTGCCCGATCCGCATCAGAAAGCGGAAGATCGCTTCGTGCGCGATTTCGTGCGCGACCTGGAGGCGGATGCGGCAGCCGGCGCCTTCGAAAAACTGGTGATCGCCGCGCCGCCCGTCGCGCTCGGTGAACTGCGCCGGCACATCGGCCCGGCGCTCGCCAAGCGGATCGTCAAGGACATCGACGCCGACTACGTCAAGATGCCGGTACCCGACATCACCAAAGCCGTGGCGCGTGCGCTCGAGCAGGACTGACCGCTCGTCCGATCGTATTATCTCTGCCGCTTCGCACGACTGTTCAACCTCGACGTGATCCCATAGCTTGCCCTGCCGATGAGGCAGGGCGAGCGGGGTGCGCGGGTGATGACGAGCAGTGGAGGCAATGGACGCCCGGCGGCGGTCGTCGTGACGGTGCATGGCACCAACGATGCCGACGCCAGCGATCATGGCCAGCGCTGGTGGCAGCACGGCTCGGCCTTCACCGAGCATCTGGCGCACGAACTGGCCGGGCGCGGCGTGGCGCCGCTGGCATTCATGCCGGTGCACTGGTCGGGAGCCAACTCGGATTTCGACCGCCTGCAAGGGGCCGATCGGTTGGCGCGCCTCATGCGGGAACTGGACGCGAGCGGCAGCCCCTACGCACTCGTCGGGCACAGCCACGGCGGTAACGTCGTCATGGAGGGTACCGCCAGCGGGCGCGGCGGCAGCAAACTCGCGGCGATCGTGTCGTTCGGCACGCCATTCTTCGAACGGCGGTTGAAGCTGGTGCCGCGCCTCGTCGCGCTGTTCCAGGTGCTGCTCGGGGTCGTCGTGACGCCGGTGCTCGCGGTCATGTTCTTCCACTACTGGCGCTGGCTCTGGCAGAACGAACTCTACGCCAAGCTGGTCGAGCCGATCGTGGTTCTCGGCGGCCTTATGTTTCTCTCGGCCTATGCGCTGGTGAAGGGCGTCTCCACGCTGACCCGGCGCTGGCGCGGCGCGCGCGTGCTGGCCCGGCGCGTGAAGCGTGGCGACTGGCTGGTCGTGCACAGCCCGCGCGACGAGGCCATGCGGCTGCTGGAAACGGCGGCCGCGCTGTCGCCGACCTACGTGACGACGGCGTGGGGCGTCCGCTCGCTCACGCGCATGGGCAGCCTCGCCGGCCTCGCCGCGGTGGCGGTGTTCATCGCCCTGCTCGGCAACTATCTGCTGTCACCCATCATCACCAAGGTGCGGGCGGGTGAGTTCGGCATGGGGCTCGCCGCCGACATGACGTTCCTGCTGCTGATCCCGGTCGCCTATGGCCTCGGGCATCTCGCCATGTGGCTCGTCGCGCGGCTCGGCGGCGGCTGGCTCTACGGCCAGATGGTCAACCGCTCGATCTCGGGCGGGCTGATCGGTGCGGCCTACGGTGGCGACGCGCGCGACCGGCTGGTGCGCGTGCATCGCGTGCCGCCGGGCGTCGACGCGGTGGATGAAGTGCGTATCGAGGCACTGAACCTCGGCGGCATCGACGATCAGGCGATCTTCGACAGCGCCAAGAGCCTGTACGAGACGATCCTGCAGACGGACACCGCCGCCGAGGGCATCGGCGACCCCGACAAGATGTGGAAGCGGCTGTCCGACGCGCTCTATCACAACGCCTACATGCGCGACGCGGGCGTGATCGCTGCGGTCGCGGACCACATCGCCGGGCGGGTCAAGGCAAGGGTTTGAAATGTTGCGCGCCACGATCGTTCCATAGGCGCGAACGTGAATCTGCGGCGCCGCTTTGATTGCGCTGCCGATTGACGCCCTCGCGAAGGGCTCGGGCGATCGGAGCGCGCGCCCCGATCCTCGCGCGTCCTTTCACGCGCGACGTGAATCGGCGGCGCCAACCAAGAGACCTTGTGAGTT
>CALFEM010000627.1 GCA_937950105.1 uncultured Alphaproteobacteria bacterium
CGGCCGCGGCAACGGCGAGGCCCCACGCCACGAGCGTTGCGAGATCGGCCGGATCGGTCGCCGCGAACGCCGCCGCGCCTGCGATCGCGGCGAGCACCAGAACGAGCGCCAGCATGCGCCGCCACAGCGGCGGCGTGTCGCTCGTCTCTCCGGCGGGGTGCTCGGCCAGCGGCGGCGGACGGACCCCGATACCGGCGACGTCGTCGCGCAACGCCACGGCGAGCCACGCAGCCGCTGCGAGCGCGGCCACCGCCACAGCTGCCGCCAGCAGGTGCGTCACCAGCGAAGGCAGTCCGCCGAGCGCCGGCAGCGCCAGCAGCAGTGCATCGCGCGCAAGGTCGATGTCGTCGAGGCGCAGCCGCTCCGGTGCCTCGGGCAACGCGGCACAGGCCGCGCTGACGGCGTCCGCCGAGACGGCCGCGACACCGCACACGCGCGCGAGTCCGGCACGACCGAGATCGAACAACCATGGATCGAGGCGGCCCGGCTCACGCCCGACCAGCGTTTCGAGCAGCCCGTGCCGCACCGCTGCCGCCAGCGGCGGCAAGGCCAGCAACGCCAGCAACAGCAGCACGAAACCAACCGCCAGCACCCAGCGTGCCTGGTGCGCACTACCGGCCTGCACCGGCCGCATCAGCAGGCGCGGCATCGCGGCGAGCCCGAGCGCCATCGACAACGTCAGCATGACGGTGGCCGACGGCGTCATGGTGGTGAAGGGTCTGAGATACGCCTTGAGGCTGACCGGATCGGCAAGTTCCTCGCCGAGGCGCTTCAGCTCCAGATCGGAGATCGATTGCAGGACCGCGCCATACGCGAGCTGCGGCACCGGCACGCCAGCGGACGCGAGCGCCGGCAGGAGAACAGGCAACATGAGCGCCGCGGCCAGTGGCACGAACAACAGCGCCTGCAGACCGGTGACGGCACCCGAACGCGCCGCCAGCGCAACGACCAGGGTGAGTGCCGCAGCGATGGCGACGCCGGTCGGCCCGTCCACACCGAGCAGCAGCCGTAACGGCATCGCCAGCGCCGTCAACTCCGCCGCCAGCAGCACGAGTGTCGCCAGCACCAGCACGCCACCGGCCGCGACCGCTGTAACGCTGCCGAACCGTCGCGCGACGAACATGACCGGACCGAGGTGGCCGGCCCGCTGCAAATGCGGCGCAATGAGCGTCAGGGCGATCAGCCAGCCGCCTGCGATGCCGGAGAGAAACGCCAGTCCGTCGTGTCCGAGCGCGGCGAGCGCACCCGTGAAACCGAGCATCAGCGTTCCAGAGAGGCCATCGCCGGCCATTGCGAGGGCGCGCGTCAGCGGCGACACGCCTCGCGCCAGAGCGCGCGTACCGTTGTCGGAGCCGTTACTCATGCGGAACCGCCGGCGGCATCGCGGGCGAGGTCACGTGCGCGCCGCCAGGTTCGCCGGCTGCGACGGGGCGGCGATCCCGATCGCGCTGACGGCGCATCGCGAACAGCATGAGGATGGCGACGGCGATGAGACAGCCCTGCGCCATGGCGTAGTAGCCGAGGGGGATGCCGAGCACACCGACGGCATCGAGCTGCTCGGCCACCAGCGGCATGCCGAGCAGCAGCAGGCTGCCGAGGAACAGCACCGCCAGCGTCGACCGGCGCGCCGACCGCCAGTATGCCGGCTCGACCTGCGCAGCCATGTCGCGGCGCAGATGGCGCAAGCGGCGCAGTTTGCGCCCGGGCTCGTCGTGGTCGTCGGCGCCGCCGGTGCCGCTCATGAATCCGCTCCCCGTAACGTCGTCGAGGCGTCATTCAATCGCGCCCGACGAGCGCGCCGGCCGGGCACGCCCGTCGATTTAGAGGCTCTCGCACACCTCACGCAACAGGCGGCGAAGCCACGCATGGCCCTCGTCGGCATCGAAGCTCTCGTGCCAGACCATGTAGACGGGCATCGGCGGCACCGCATCGGGCATCGGATGGAGGTCGATCGCGAAGCGGCTTATGTATTGGCGCGCGAGGCGGCGCGGCACGGCGGCGACGAGATCGCTCGTCTCCACGAGAGCGGCGACCGTGGTAAAGCTCGGCACCGAGAAAACGACCTTGCGCACGATGCCGAGCGAAGCGAGACGTTCGGTCAGGGGTGAGGTACCGCGCTCCGGGCTCCACGTGATCGCCACCTGATCGAGGGCTTTGAACAGGCCGAGCGTCACGCCATCGCCGAGCAACGGATGCCCGCGCCGCGAGATCAGCACGAACGGATCGTCGATGATGCGCTCGGCGCGAAAGCCCAGCGCTTCGGGTATCTCGTAGTCGAGCGACACCCAGCTCTCGCCGAGCCGCAATTCCGACAGCACGGCGGAGGCGCGGGTGCTCGAAATGCGGAACCGAAGGCGCGAGGTTTGCCCGAGCTGCTGCGCCAGCGCCGGCATGATCACCGTGTCGATGCCGGCCGGCAGATCGAGGACGAAGGTCCGGTCGTCCGTCTCGGGCGAGAATTGGCCCGAGGTTGTACGGACGCAGGCACGCAGCACGTCGAGGGCATTACGCACCTTGTCGTACATGGCGTTCGCCGCGGGCGTCGGCCGGACCCCGCGGCCGGTGCGCTCGAACAGCTGGTCGCCGGTGACGTCGCGCAGCCGCGCGAGCGCATGCGACACGGCGGATTGGGTCATGCCGAGGCGCTGGCCGGCCTTGGTCAGGCTGCCTTCCGACATGATGGCATCGAATATCGCCAGGAGGTTGAGATCGAGGCGTGGGCCGGAATCGTCCTGCATCGGGGCTGCCGAGCCAAAAAGGGGAACATCAAATTTCTGAGGAATTCGCCCGGACGATATGAAACAGATCGGATGCCGTGTCCACGGCCCGCGTCAAGTCAGTTTGGCTCGCGCAGACCGCGGAGCGCGGCACCGGCGCCGTTGACGATGTAGCGGACATCGCTTTGCAGGGTGCAGAGGCGATAGCCCTGGGCGTAGCGAAGGCGTGCCGTCTCTGGTCCGTCGGTATGGATTGCGGCGATGCGCCCGGCCGCAGTGGCGGCGACGGGCACAGCCGCGATGGCTGCCTGCACCTGCGCATCATCCGGCCTCATGGACGGAGCCGCGCCATAGGCCATCGACAGGTCGGCCGGCCCGACATAGACGCCGTCGAGCCCCTCGGTCGCGACGATCGCCGGCAGGTTCTCGAAGCCGCTGCGCGTCTCGATCATGGCGAGCAACAGCACTTCGCGATCCGCATGGCGCCAGTAGTCGCCTCCGGCGTATTGAACGGCGCGGTTCGGCCCCATCGAACGATAGCCGAGCGGCGGATAGCGACAGGCGCCGACGAAGGCGCGCGCATCCTCTGCCGTGTTGATCATCGGGCAGATGAGGCCATAGGCGCCGGCATCGAGCAGCTTCATCATCAGCGCCGGCTCGTTCCACGGCACCCGCACCATGGGCATGGCGGCGGTCGTCGAGATCGCCTGCAGCATGTTGAATGCGGTCGCGTAGTCGATGGCGCCGTGTTGCAGGTCGATGGTGACGCTGTCGAAGCCCTGATGCGCGATCACCTCGGCCACGTAGCTCGAGCCGATCGAGCACCACGCGTTGACGGCCGTTCCGCCTGCCTCGAGCCTGCGCTTGACGGCGTTTTCACGTGCCATCGGCTGCTCCATGCTCGAGCGGATACCGCATCCGGTGCCACAAAAGCGCAGGGGCGGTGCCTTGGCACCGCCCCTCGCTCGTCTCCCTAGACCCGGGTCCGTTTGGTAGAATTTTTTTGCCGCTCCAGCGGGGCCCGCCGCGAAGCGAGGGCACCATGGACAACCTGCGACACTCTGTCAAGCAAAGACAATCCTTGACCTTTTTGGATTCCGCTCGACGACACAGTGCGGCGTGCACGAATAATTTTCCCGTCGTGCGCAGTCAGTCGAGGGCAAATTTGATGCCGGTGTGGATCAGCAGATCGAAGCGCGCGTCGCGAACCGTGGAGGCACCCGGGATGACCGTCGCGAACTCCGCCTCGCCCGTATAGGCCAGCGAATACTGCGAGACGATCGAAGCCTTGTCGCTGAGCTTCAGCTCGTAGCCCGCGTGCAGCGCACCGACGAACACCGTGTCGGTATGATCGACGTTGAAGGCGCCGAGGATCTGCTCGAGATCGAAATGCGAGAAGCCGATGCCGGCGCCGAGGAACGGCTCGACCGTACCGAAGCGCGTATCGAAGCGGCCGACCGTCCGGTAGCCGTTGAAGAGCACGGACACGACGTCCGAATGGCCTTCGAAATTGTTCACGAAGCCGGTGTCGAACTTCACCTTGCCGTCGTAGCCGCGCACGAGGCTGACCGCCACGTCGGCGCGCCAGCCGTCACCGAAGTTGCGGCCGAGCGCGAACCAGCCGCCGATGCCCCAATCCGGCTTGTAGTCGCCGGGGCTGACCGTCTCGGTGACGAAGTCCTGCGACAGCGGCAGCGGACCACCGAAGAGCGCCGACATGTACCAGCCATTCGCGCGCGGCGCCGGCACGTCGTCACCGCCACCGGCGAGAGTTGCAACGGTAGAGGCGGTCACGAGCAGGCCGGCCAGGGCAGCGGTCTTGAGAACAGATTTCATGCGATTCACCGGGTTGAATTGAACGGTCGCAAATTTCTTGAAATGGATAGGGTGATTCGCGCTGACCCATGTCTGCGGTTCGGGCACGCTGCGTCGGTTTTCCAATGCTTCGTCGGCGACCTCGCGAACCCTGTAGATTGACGGTGCGGCGACGCCACACTCATCCGGGCAGGCGCGCGCGTATCATCGGCCTCCCCACGGCTGATGCGACAGGAGGCGGACCAGAGATGCCAACAGGTGTGCTCGCCATCGACCAGGGAACGACATCGAGCCGGGCGCTCGTGTTCTCCCCGGCCCTCGACGTCATCGGGGTCGGACAGCAGGAGATTACCCAGCATTACCCGGCCTCGGGTCATGTCGAGCACGATGCCGAGGACATCTGGCGCACGACCGTCGCCACCGCCCGTACGGCGATCGACCGGTCCGGCCTGCACGCCTCGGACATCGCCGCCATCGGCATCACCAACCAGCGCGAGACGACGGTGGTGTGGGACCGGCGCACCGGCAAGCCGATCCACCACGCGCTGGTCTGGCAGGACCGCCGCACCACAGAGGCGTGCCGCAAACTCGCCGACGCCGGCCTCGAGCCGACGCTGACGGCGAAGACCGGCCTGCTGTTCGATCCCTACTTCTCGGCAACCAAGATCGCCTGGCTGCTCGACAATGTGGACGGCGCGCGTACGGCGGCCGACGCCGGCCACCTGGCCTTCGGCACGGTTGATTGCTGGCTGCTCTGGCGGCTGACCGGCGGCAAGGTGCACGCCACCGACGCCACCAACGCCGCCCGCACCGCGCTGTTCGACATCTACAAGGGCACCTGGGACGACGACCTGCTCGCCGCCTTCCGCGTTCCGCGACAGGTGCTGCCCGAGGTGCGCGACTGCAACGCACAATTCGGCACGAGCGAGCCCGAGTTGCTCGGTTCCGCGATCCCCATCCTCGGCATGGCGGGAGACCAGCAGGCAGCGACCATGGGGCAGGCCTGCTTCGCCCCCGGCATGATGAAATCGACGTACGGAACGGGGTGCTTCGCGCTGCTCAACACGGGCAGCACCGCCGTCGCTTCACGAAACCGCCTGCTCACCACGATCGCCTACCAGCTCGACGGAAAGCGCACCTACGCGCTCGAAGGCTCGATCTTCATTGCCGGCGCCGCGGTGCAATGGCTGCGCGACGGGCTGCATCTCGTCGCCAGCGCCAGGGACGCCAGCGCGCTCGCCCTGGAGGCCGACCCGACCCAGCATGTGGTCGTGGTGCCGGCCTTCGTCGGCCTCGGCGCGCCGTATTGGAACGCGGAAGCGCGCGGCGCGATGTTCGGCCTGACGCGGGCGACGGGGCCGCGTGAGCTGGCCCGCGCCGTGCTCGATGCGGCCGCCTTCCAGACGCGCGACCTTCTCGACGCCATGCGCCGGGACTGGACCGGCGAGCGCGACACCGTGCTGCGCGTCGATGGCGGCATGGTGGCTTCCGACTATGTGCTGCAGGCGATCGCCGACACGCTGGCGGCGCCGGTCGAGCGGCCGACCGTGCTGGAGACGACCGCGCTCGGGGCCGCCTGGTTGGCGGGACACAAGGCCGGTGTGCTGCCGGACATGGACGGCTTCGCGGCGATGTGGAGGCTCGACCGCCGCTTCACCCCGCGCCAGGACGAGACGGCGCGCGCCGCAGCCTATGCGCGCTGGCAGCGCGCCGTCGAGGCGGTGGTTGGGTACGCGGCGAGCTGACAGCGATCGTCACGCCGTCGGCCTGACCTCGAAGCGGTCGAAGACGCCGACGCCTTCGCCGACGATCTCGACGCGGGTGACGCGCGCCGTGGCGGGGCCGCGCTCGCACTGCCGCAGCATTTCGCTCACGGATTCCGGGGAGCCCTGCAGCACCGCCTCGACGGCACCATCATGCCGGTTGCGCACCCATCCGGCGAGGCCGAGACCGCGCGCGGTGCAGTCGGTCCAGGCGCGATAGCCGACGCCCTGCACGCGGCCCTCGATGCGGACATGTACGGTGCGTGTCATCGCCCAGCCCGCGTCGTCAGTGCTTGTGCTCGCCGTGTCCCCCTTCGTGACCCGGCTGGTGATCCATTCCGTGCGGGCCCTTGGCCCCGATGGGCTCGACCGTCGCTTCGACCGTGAACTCACCCGCCTTCTCGAACACCAGCGTGATAGGCAGGAGATCGCCTTCCACCAGCGGCTTCTTCAGGTCCATGAGCATGATGTGATCGCCGGACGGCTTCAGCACGACCGACTGGCCGGCCGCCACGGGCAGGCGCTCGATCTGCTGCATCTTCATGATGCCATCCTCGTGCTTGTGGGTGTGGATCTCGACGCGGCCGGCGACATCGGCGCGCGCGCCGATCAACGTGTCGGCACCCTGCTTCGCCGCCGCGATCTCGAGATAGGCGGCGCCGACCTTCGCGCCGGGCGGCGTCGCACGCGCCCACGGATGCGCGACCTTCACGGACTTCGCCGTGTACTCGTGGGCCGCGGCGCTGCCGGCACCGGCAGTGACGAACACCACAGAAGCAGCAAGAGCAATCAGCGCGGAAGCAAGGCGGGGTGTCGTCATCGGATTTGCTTGTCCATTGTTGTCATCGAAGCTGCGAAGTGCAGCAGCGGAAGAGACCGATCCGAGCCAGCAGCGGAAGCCCCGCATCGGCTCACGACGTCGGCCGGCGGCATTCTTCATCGGGCGGCAGCGGATCACAGCCCTGGTCGCGCACGCACTGCACGAGGGCTTGGCGCAGCTGATCGGACTCGATGCCGTCGATTTCGCCCTTGTACAGCCCGTGCGATTCGAGCCCGCACTGGTACAGCTTGACCATGTTCTCACCGCCGAAGCGCATGGCGAGCAGGTAATCCGAAAGCGCCTGCTGCGAACGCCCTTCGATGTGATGCAGGTGGGCGCGCGTATCAAGCGCATGCGCGCTCCACGGCGCGATCTTGAGCGCCCGCTGCACGTCGGTCATGGCTTCGCCGTAGCGGCTCATGCGATAGAGCGCCCACGCGCGGTTGTTGAGCGCCACATCGAAATCGGGACGCAGCTCGATGGCGCGATCGTAGTCGATCAGCGAATCTTCGAAGCGGCCCTGCAGGGAGTAGGCGAGCGCGCGTAACGCATGCGCGAGGCTGCGTTCTGCAACCGAAAGCTGCTTGCCACCGTCGAGCAGCGCCGTGCAACCGGAGATGCGGCGCGCGTTGTCCTCGCTGAAGCAGTCGGTCGCAGGATCGCCGGCGACCGGATCCGCCGCTGCGCGCGTCGGCGGCGCGGCGGCAAGTATCACCGCGACGGTGGCGGTTATGACAAGTCCGGCTGTGCGCATGTTCTGTCTGCTCTCGTTGCACCGGAGTGGCCGGCATTTGAGCCACCCGGCGGCGGCGGGTCAAACGGAATTGGCCGGATCGGCTTGTAGAGGCTCGCCGTGCCGGAAATGCGGCCATTCACCGACGGCGGGATTTTAACCCACGGGCCGAGCCCGTTATGCTAGGCAAGGCCCGGCGTCCGCGCGGCGCGGCGCCCCTGAACTGCGGCGAGCCCGAGCCCGTGACCGACAACCGCATCGTCCTCATCATCGGTGGCGGTATCGCCGCCTACAAGTGCCTCGACCTGATCCGGCGGCTGAAGGAGCGGCGCGTCCGCGTCCGCGCCGTTTTGACCCGCGCGGGTGAGCAGTTCGTGACACCGCTTTCGGTCGGCGCGCTCACCAACGAGCCGGTGTTCACCAACCTGTTCGACCTCGATGCCGAGCGCGAGATCGGCCACATTCGCCTGTCGCGTGAAGCGGACCTGATCGTCGTCGCCCCGGCGACCGCCGACCTGATCGCCAAAATGGCCGGCGGGCATGCCGACGATCTCGCCTCGACCGTGCTGATGGCGACGGACAAGCCGGTACTCGTCGCGCCCGCCATGAACCCGCGCATGTGGTTGCATCCGGCGACGCAGCGAAACGTCGCACAGTTGCGCGCCGACGGCATCCGCGCTCTCGAGCCGGCCGTCGGCGAAATGGCCGAACGCGGCGAAGCCGGCCCCGGTCGTCTCCCCGAAGTGCCGGAGTTGCTCGCGGCCATCGAGAGCATGCTGGCGGCTGCGGGCGCGAGCGTCGCGACCACGCCGGCAGGACATTCGGCGCGCCCGCTTGCCGGGTTGCATGTCCTCATTACCAGCGGACCGACGCACGAGCCGATCGACCCCGTGCGCTACATCGCCAACCGTTCCAGCGGCAAGCAGGGCCACGCCGTCGCCGCCGCTGCCGCGAAAGCGGGAGCGCGCGTGACGCTGATCTCCGGTCCGGTCACCGTTCCCGATCCCGTCGGCGTCGACGTCGTGCATGTCGAGACAGCCGCCGAAATGCTCGACGCCGTGCGCCGCGCCTTGCCCGCAGACATCGGCATCTTCGCCGCAGCCGTCGCCGACTGGCGCGTCGCCAACGCCGAAGGCGAAAAGATCAAGAAGACGGCCAGCGCACGCACCCCGACACTATCCCTCGTCGAGAACCCGGACATCCTGAAGACCATCGCCACGCCGAAGGCCGGCCGTCCGCGCCTCGTGATCGGCTTCGCCGCCGAGACCGAGAACGTCACCGAATATGCGAAGAAGAAACTCAAGTCGAAGGGCGCCGACTGGATCGTCGCCAACGACGTATCGCCGGAGACCGGCGTCATGGGTGGAGATCGCAACGCCATCCACATCGTCAGCGCCGAGGGCGTGGAAAGCTGGCCGGACATGAGCAAGACCGAGGTCGCCGAGCGCCTCGTCGCCCGCATCGCCGCGCACGTTGCGAACGGCCGCCCCGAGGCCGCGCAATGACCGCGCGTGCGCCGCGCGTCGGCATCGTTCGGCTCGCGCATGCGGAGGGGCTGCCATTGCCGGCCTATCAGACCGCCGAAGCGGCGGGCCTCGATCTCCTCGCCGCAGTGCCGGACGACGAGCCTGTGACGCTCGCTCCGGGCCGGCATGCCATGGTGCCGACCGGCCTCGTGCTGGAGCTGCCGAAGGGCACCGAAGGGCAGGTGCGGCCGCGCTCGGGGCTCGCCGCCAGGCATGGCGTCACGGTGCTGAACAGCCCGGGCACCATCGACAGCGACTATCGCGGCGAGGTGAAGGTGCTGCTCGTCAATCTGGGCGACGCGCCGTTCGTCATCCGGCGCGGCGAGCGCATCGCGCAACTCGTCGTCGCGCCGGTTTGGCGCGCCACGCTGGTTGAACGCAAGACGGCGCGGACCACAGCACGCGGCGCGGGCGGCTTCGGCTCCACCGGCGTCACCACGAAGCCCAAGGCGCAAACCCCCAAGGCAAAATCTCGCCCGGCAGCAAAAAAGAGCGGCAGGACCGCCGCCAGGACCACCTCGAAGTGAGGAGCAGCAGCGCGCGGCCCGATCGTTCGCTCCAGCGCCGCTGTCGGCGCGAACGTGAATCGGCGGCGCCAACCCGATTGCGCTGCCGATTGACGCCCTCGCAAGGGCTCGGTCGACCGGAGCGCGTCACCCCCACTTGACGCCGCGGCGGGTGCGGAGCAAGACACGGCGGCGATGATCGGGGTTTTCGATTCAGGATTGGGTGGACTGACCGTGCTGCGGGCGCTCGTAGCGCGCTTCCCGCAATTGTCGTTCGTCTATCTCGGCGATCACGCGCACGTGCCTTACGGAAACCGCAGCTCGGACGAGGTCGTCGAGCTGACACGGCGCAGTGTCGAAGCCTTGTACAAGCGCGGCGCCAAGCTCGTCTTGCTCGGCTGCAATACCGCCACCGCCGTTGCCGCGCGCCGCTTGCAGCGCATCTGGCTGCCGCACGCGGGCTGGCCGGGACACAACGTGCTCGGCATCGTCGCGCCGACGGTGGAAGCCGCGACGCAGACGCCGTGGGCGGTGACGACACCGCAGTACCCGCAGAAATATATGACCGACACCATCGCCGTGTTCGGGACCACGCGCACGGTGACCTCGGGCGTCTACCCGGAGGAGATCCGTAAGCGTTGCCCGCGCATGCGCGTCGTGCAGCAGGCGTCCGCCGGGCTCGCGGGCGCCATCGAGGACGAAGCGCCGGAAGCCGAACTCGACGCGCTCGTCGCCGCCTCGGTCGCCGGCATGCTGGCGCAGACGGGTGGCGTACAGCCGCACAGCGCGATCCTCGGCTGCACGCACTTCCCGCTGGTCGAGCACCTGTTCCGCCGCCATCTCGGCCCGTCGACACGCATCCTGTCGCAGCCGGACGTGGTGGCGAACAGCTTCGAGGATTACCTCGAACGCAAGCCGCACTACACCGATTGCGACGTGAGCGGCGCGCTCACCCTGCTCACCACCGGCGACGCCGACGAGATCAGCGCGCGGGCGCGCGTGTTTTGGCCGGACGTCCCCGCTTTCTCGCACACGACCACGTGAGCCGGCCCGCACATTCGCCACAGTGCGATTGATCTCGCCCCGCGACAGGCCCACGTAACGACGACAACCCGGGCTGCGATGCCGCATGCCATTCGTGCCAGCGCGCGCTACGTTCTCACCCGCGCCGACTGGAGTACTTCGCCATGAGCACCGACGATCCCAAGCGCCCGCAGGGCAGCGTCACGCCAGTTTCCGGGTCCCGCGTCTGCGTCGTTAATCGCGGCGCCTTCGCCAACGTAACGGCGGCATCCCCTGAGGCTGCAGCCGGAGATTCATGTTGCGGCGGCAAAAGCGCTGCCTCCCCCGTCGTATTCCCGGCGTCGCCGCCACCCGCCGAGGCCAGTTGCTGCGGCGGATCGCATATGCCTCGCACGGTGGGTCCTGCGGGCGAACCTCCGGCGCCCGGCACCGCCATCGACCCGGTATGCGGAATGAGCGTCACCATCGCCACGTCGAAGTACACGCATGAGCACGCGGGCGAGACCTATTACTTCTGCAATCCGCGCTGCAAGGAGCGC
>CALFEM010000628.1 GCA_937950105.1 uncultured Alphaproteobacteria bacterium
GCCGATCGCTTTCACACCCGCCACGCCCAGCTGCGAGACGATCTCCTTGTTGATGGCACCCGCGAGGACCATCTCGACGATCTCGACGGTCGGCTTGTCGGTGACGCGCAGGCCGTGCACGAAGTCGCTTTTGATTTCGAGCTTCTTCAGCATGTTGGCGATCTGCGGTCCGCCGCCGTGCACGACCACCGGGTTGATGCCCGACTGTTTCAGGTAGACGACGTCCTTGGCGAAGGCGTCGGCCAGCTCCTGATTGCCCATGGCGTTGCCGCCGAACTTGATGACGACGGTCTGCTCGTCGTAGCGGATCATGTGCGGCAGGGCCTCCGCCAGAATGCGCGCCTTCAGGGGCGCGCTGACGCCGCTGGTGTCGACCTCGGTCGATGGCCTCTCGGTGGCGTGCAGCTTCGGCGTCGTCATGGCAATGGTCCCGTGCGGCGGTGAGCACAAGTGAGCCGGCGCACCCCCGCGCGGCTCGCGGCGCACTTATATCGCGTTGCGTCAGGGCCACAACGGTTTTCGCCCCATTTCCGGATAGAGTGACGGGCCAGCGAATACGTGGGATGGAGCGGGCCGCGCGCGTGCGGCAGCACTGCCTATCGGTTACGCTGCGCGTGCGACCTTGGAAGATTCGCGAGCGACGAGGAGGGGCAAGGCCGATGAGCAGCAGCATCGTCGATGCGGTCGGCCCGGTTCCGTTGTCGGCCAACTTGGCGGCGACGCTGGCGCGCGCGGCCGAATATGCCGGGGCGCAGGCGCATCTCGAGGTGACGCTCGAGCATCTGCTGCTGGCGCTGACGGAAGATCCGGACGCGAGCCTCGTGCTCGGCATCAGCCGCGTCGATGTGGATGCCCTGAAGACCGACGTGTCCAAGCAACTCGGCCTGATCGAGGCGCGAACCTCCGAGGGTCACGGCGCCGAACTGCGCGTTTCGGCGGAGCTTCGCCAGATCCTCGAGGCGGCCAATGCCGCCGCCCAGGGCCGCCGCCGCGCCATCGACGGCGCCATCGTGCTGGCCGCCATCGTCGGAGAGGGCAAGAGCGCCGCCGCCCATCTGCTGCACGCGCAGGGGCTGACGTTCGAAACGGCGATCCGCGCGCTGCAGCAGGCCGCCAGTGCGACGCAGCCGCCACCGCGTCATCCGGACAGACCGGCCGGGTCGGTCGCCGCGCCCACGGCGCCGCCGCGCGCCGACTCGGCACCGTCGCCCGCGCCCGCGCCTGAGCCTGTGCGTCACGAAGAACCCGCGGTTTCGGAACAGATGGCGAGTCGAGAGGCGCCGGAGCCGGTAGCGCCGCCGAGCGATGGCGCAGCACTGGAGCCGCCGGCCGAACGGTCGCGGCCCCCTGCCCACCATGCGACCACCAGCGCCGAGGATATACTCGCGTCTGCACGCCAGCGCGTACAGGGCCGCATCGCTCCGGGATTGCCCGAGTTGCAGCCGGGTACGGGGCCGGGAAAGCCGAAGGCCAGCGCCACGGCCGGGACGGGCGCCGGAGCGATCGAGCCAGCTCCGCAAGCCCCCGCGCCTGTCGCTTCTGCTGCACAGCCGCCGGCCACTGCCGCTGTCAGACCCGATGCGCTTGCGGCGGCCGAGGCTGCGGCCGAAGCCGAATTCGCCTCGATGTCGGCGGAGGCGCGCGATCGTGCGCCACGCGATGCGGGCCAGC
>CALFEM010000629.1 GCA_937950105.1 uncultured Alphaproteobacteria bacterium
TACGAGATGCCTAAGTGACTGGAGTTCAGACGTGTGCTCTTCCGATCTCACCATTAGCCGAATCGGCGCCTCGCGCAATCGCCGCTACGCCACGCCGGATGCCGGGCGTCGCCGCGAGGATCGTCGCCCGACATCGTGGCGATTTGCGCACGCATGAAGGCCGCGCCGTATCCGGCGCACGCGGATTGACGTAAACGTCAATGACAGGCTTTTATGCGCGGACTGAAGCCCCGAGCCGCGGGAGGCCATGATGAACCTCTGGTTCCGCATGCTGTGGTACGCAATCGTCGCGCGCTGGCGTCCGGCCGTTCCCATGCCGCACGGCATCTCGCGCCTGTCGTTCCGCGTCTGGCCGCGCGATCTCGACACCTCGCTGCACATGAACAACGGCCGTTATCTGACGCTGATGGACCTCGGCCGCCTCGACGTCATGGTCGCCAGCGGCCTCTGGCGCGCGGTCATGCGGCACGGCTGGACCCCCGTTGCCAGCGCCATCAAGATCCGCTTTCGCCGCGAAATCCGCCTGTGGGAGCGGTTTCGCATCGAGACGCGCATCGTCGCCTGGGATCAGCTGACGGTGGTGATGGAGCAGGTGTTCCTGTTCGAGGGCGGCGCGCGCGACGGGCAGGTTGCGGCGCAGGCGCTGTTCAAGGGTGGCCTGTACGACCGCAAATCCCGCCGCTTCGTCCCGATCGCGCAACTGATGCACGAGACCGGGGTCAGTGCCGAAAGCCCGGAGCCGTCGCCGGAGGTCGAGGCCTTTCTTAAAGCGGACGAGGAACTGAAACGGGCGGCGCAGCGGCGCCCCTGATGGCGCCGACATGAATGCGCAGCAGCATAGCGCTCAGGAATGTTTTTCTTATTTTTAGGAGAATGACCTGTGTCTGCGCAAAATGGTTCCAATTCGTGTAGGGTTGCGTCCAGATGAGAGCGCCGCTGCCCCGCACGGCGAACAGGAGGAACCGGACATGACCGCCGCCGCTCTGAAGCTGCCCGAGCCGACCCTGCTCGACGAGGACGGCCTCATCTCCGACTTTTCGTTCTGGACCGAGGACCTCGCCCGCGACCTCGCCCGCGAGGAGGGCATCACCGAGCTGCGCGACGGCCACTGGAAACTCATCAATGCGCTCAGGGCCGAGTACGCGCGCCTCTCCGCCATCTCCTCCATCCGCAACGTCTGCCATCAGGCCGGCATCGACCGCAGCGAGGTGAACGAGCTGTTCGGCTATTGCCTCGTCGCGTGGCGCGTGGCCGGCCTGCCGAACCCGGGCGAAGAAGCCAAAAGCTACCTCGGCGGCATGTGAACAAGGCGGGCGGCGGGGCGACTCCCGACAGCCGACCGGTTGCGCGCAAGTCGCGCCCGCCGCCCGCCGTCGGTCCGCCGCGCCAACCGAGCGGTGCTCCGCGCACTTCGCACCCGCTTGGCCGCGCGTGTTGCGCTGACGATGATCAATGCAATCGCCGCTCGTTCTGTGATGCTCCGCTCGGTTTCAATCGCGGAGGATCCCCCATGTCTCGTATTGCCGCTCTCGCCCTCGGGCTCGCACTTCTCCTGACTGCACCCGCCAGTGTCGCGTTCGCTGGCGGCGACCCGCTGTTTTCCAACGTCACCACGTCGGAACCGCACCGCGCCAAGATGGCACTCGGCTTCACGCGCAATCAGCAGCAGCGCAAACACCCGGTCACGGTGTTTCTGAACGACAAGGGCGTGCTGCTCGGCGCGAAATCGAAGGCGGCCGAGTTCGGCGAGCATCAGGGCATGCTCGCTGCGATCATCAAGGACGGCGGCAACGTCATCGTGTGCGCGATGTGCATGGAGCACTACGGCGTGGCCAAGGAAGACCTCATCGACGGCGCACAGGTCGGTAGTCCGGAGCTGACCGGCAAGCTGCTGTTCGGCAACGACGACACCAAGACGCTGAGCTGGTAACGGCGAGGCCCAAATCCACACGCGACTGCTTTGAGCGATTTCGCGTGCCGCGAAGCGGGCTCCCGCCCGCACCCCGCCGGGAGGCGGAGCCTCCCGGACCCTCCCCTTTTTCAGATTCCAAAAAAGAGGGAGACCGAGGGACACGTCCCTCGGCCGGGGCGTGGGGCGGGAGCCCCACTCGCGAAGCGACTGCTACCCGTGAAGCCGGCGCAGCACTTGCGGCAGCACCTCGGCCAGATCCTCGGCGATGAGGCCCGGCCCGAACACGTTGGCGCATTCGCCGTGCAGCCATACCGCCGCACACGCCGCCTCGAACACGGGCATGCCTTGCGCGAGCAGTCCCGCCACGAACCCGGCGAGCACGTCACCCGAGCCGGCGGTCGCGAGCCACGGTGGCGCGTTCTCGTTGATGGCGGTGCGGCCGTCAGGCGACGCGATCACCGTGTCCGCCCCCTTCAGGATCACGACGGCGCCGCTCATGTCGGCCGCCTTGCGTGCGCGATCCAGCTTCGATGGCGAGTCAGCCAGATCAGGGAAGAGCCTTTTGAATTCACCCTCGTGCGGAGTGAGCACGACGGACCGCTCCGATCTCGCGCGGATCGCGTCGAACAGTAGTTTTGCCCGGTGCGGTGGCTGACCCGGCGTGTTGCCCATTGGTACGAAACCGAACCCGAACGTCTGCCCGGACTGGTCGACATCGGAGTGCGTTGCAAAGGACGAGAGCGCGTCTGCATCGAGGACTACGGCAGCACTGGATCCCAGCAAGGCATTAATCACCTTTCCGTTCGTGCTGTCTTCCATGAGCCGCAAAAGGTTCGGCCCTTTGTCGTTTGGGTTGTCAACGCCAGCACCGGGCCCGATCAGAACCGCATTTTTTCGCGCGTCCGAAAGTATCTCCGCGAAGGCCTTATCCGAAGGGCATGGCTTCAACATGATCGCAGTCAGATGCGCGGCGTTCTCCGGCAGGGCCGATGTCGGGCTCGCCACCGTCACCAGCCCGGCGCCGATACGCAACGCCGCGCGCGCCGCCATGCGCGCAGCGCCCGTCGCGTGCGCCGGCCCCGACATGACGACCGCATGACCGCGCGTGTACTTGTGGCCGTCGAGATTCGG
>CALFEM010000630.1 GCA_937950105.1 uncultured Alphaproteobacteria bacterium
GCCACCGGACGCAGCAGGGGCGTGCCCATCGGCTTGAGGACGTACTCGACGTCGCCGTCGAGACCGTCGAGCGCGGACAGGCCTTCGATACGGCGGTCGGGGCCGCGGCCGGCGATGAACACGAGCACGTCGACCGCCTCGGCGATCAGCGCGCGCGGAACGGTGACGACCGCTTCCTGCACGAGCTGCTCCAGGCGCAGCAGGGCAGCGGGGATCGAGTTGGCATGCAGCGTGGTGATGCCGCCGGGATGGCCGGTGTTCCACGCCTTCAGCATGTCGAGCGCCTCGGGGCCGCGCACCTCACCGATGACGATGCGGTCGGGGCGCAGGCGCAGCGTTGAGCGCACAAGGTCGGACAGCGCGGCGACTCCAGGCTTGGTGCGCAGGGTCACGCAGTCGGGTGCGGCGCATTTCAGCTCGCGCGTGTCCTCCAGGATGACGACGCGCTGATCGTGCAGCGCGATCTCGGCGAGCAGTGCATTGACCAGCGTGGTCTTGCCTGAGGACGTGCCGCCGATGACGACAATGTTCTTTCGCTCGATGATCGCGCCCATCAGCAGCGCGGACTGACGCGGCGACATGAGCCCAGCCGCGACATAGTCGTGCAGTCGGAAGATGACGTCGGCCGGCTTGCGGATCGAGAAGCACGGCGCCGGCGCCACGGGCGGAACGATTCCCTCGAAGCGCTCGCCGGTCTCGGGCAGCTCGGCGGAGACGATCGGTGCCTTGTCATAGACCTCGCGTCGCACATGGGTGGCGACAAGACGGATGATGCGCTCGGCCTCGGCGCTGCCAATGCGCACGCCGCTGTCCTTGCGGCCATCGAGCGCGTGATCGATCCACAGACGGCCGTCGGGATTGAGCATCACTTCCAGCACGCCCGGGTCGGCGAGCGCGGCGGCGATGCGCGGCCCGAAGGCGGTACGCAGCATCTGGCGCTTGCGGTCGTGCGCCTCCTGCGCGGGGTCGAAGGGGAGGGGCTCAGCCATGCAGGTCCTCCTGCCAGGGCGAGCTTTCCGTCTTGGTGCCGTCGGCTTTCGCGGCGGGCTTGGCCTCGACCGTGCCCCCGCCAGTCATCGCCTTCGCCTCGGCGAAATCAGCCTTGGCGAACAGGTCCGGATTGTTCTGCGCGATGGTCTCCAATACCTCGGAGACGAGGCGCTGATCCGTGCCGAGGCGCCGGCCGATCTGCGCCACGAAAATCTCGAACCGTTCCTTGCCGAGCGCCCGGGCCGCCCCTTGCTCGCTCATCGGCAGCGGCGGTGTGATGGTCAGAAAATAGCGGACGAACAGCGCCAGCGTCTCGGTGACGATCGCCATGTCGCGCTGGACGACAGCCGAACGCCGGTTGAGTTCGTCGAGCCGCCGGGCCAGGGCCTCGTCGACACCGGGCAGCTTCTTTGGGGACAGGCTGGCGGCCAGCGCCTCCTCGACCAGGGCCGATTTGGCGCCGTTGCGCAGGACGGCGATCTCGTCGAGCCGCTTGGCCAGATCGCGCGGGAGATAGAGTGTGTAGCGTCGTTTCTTCATGTGCGGCAAAGCTCCGTTGGCTCTTACAGGGGCACGTCGTCAGGGTCGTCCATGGGCGTGAATGATGGCTCGTCGGGCTTCTCGACGACGGGATCGTCGAATAGCGGCAGGCCCTTCACCGACATCCCCCGCTCGCGCTTCGGCTGGCGGCTGCGCGCCACCTGCTTGACAAGCTCCCGCGTCTCGGACGCCGACTCGGGGCTGGCGCTCGTCTGCCGGTCCCACTGCCGCACGAGCTCGGCGTCGGTCGACCGCACGAGGTCGGACCAGGTGGCGGGTGCCGGTCGCGTTTCGGGGCGGCGGCCATTCCCGGCCGGCACGGGCAGGCGCCGCGTGGTGAAGTTGAGATCGCGGTAATGCTGGATCTTCCGAGCCCGGATCGGTGGCACACCGGAGATCATCACGAGCGCCTCCCGCGGATCGAGCTGCAGCACCTCTCCGGGTGTCATCAACGGCCGCGGGCTCTCCTGCTCGGCGATGGACGTGTGCGAGAGCCACATCGACAGGCGCGCGCCGGACAGGTTGCGCTGCGCGCGAAGCTCCGTCGACGTGCCGAGCGCATCCGACAGCCGCTTCGCCGTCCGCTCGTCGTTGGGCGCGAAAGCGACGCGCACATGGCAGTTGTCGAGGATGGCGTTGTTCTGCCCGTAGGCCTTGTCGATCTGATTGAGCGATTGCGCGACCAGGAAGGCGCGTACGCCATAGCCGGCGAGGAAGGCGAGCGAGGTCTCGAAGAAGTCGAGCCGGCCGAGCGCCGGGAACTCGTCGAGCATCAGCAGCACACGCGGCGTCGGCTCGCCCGGGCGCGGCAGCCGCTCGGTCATGCGCCGGCCGATCTGGTTGAGGATCAACCGCATCAGCGGACGCGTCCGCGAGATATCCGAGGGCGGCACGACGAGATAGAGCGAGACAGGCTTGTCGGGCGCCATCAGGTCGGCGATGCGCCAGTGCGAGCATGCGGTGTTGGCGGCGACGATCGGGTCGCGATAGAGCGAGAGATAGGTCAACGCGGTCGACAGCACGCCCGAGCGCTCGTTCTCCGCCTTGTTCCAGACCTCGCGCGCATGCTCGGCGATGGCCGGATGGACGATCGGGCCCGCGTCCGTGCCGAGGTGATTGGTCGTCATCATGATCTTGAGGGTGCGCTCGAGCGAGCGCGACGGCTCCGACAGGAAGCGGGCCACGCCCGACAGCGTCTTGTCCTTCTCCGCGTACAGCACGTGCAGAATCGCCCCGACGAGCAGGCTGTAGGACGTGAGCTGCCAGTGATTGCGGATCGGCTGGGCGCCCTCGGGATCGACCAGGATATCGGCGATGTTCTGGACGTCGCGCACTTCGTTGACGCCCTTGCGCACCTCGTCCAGCGGGTTGAAGCATGCACAATCGGGATCGGTCGGGTCGAACCGCAGGCACTCGGAGAACGTCGACCGCCAGCCGGCCGTCTCGGTCCAGTTCTCGCCCTTGATGTCGTGGACGATCGCCGAGCCCGGCCAGGTCAGCAGCGTCGGCAGAACGAGACCGACGCCCTTGCCCGAGCGGGTCGGCGCGACGGTCAGTACATGCTCGGGGCCGTCGTGACGCAGGTAGTGGCCGTCATACGTGCCGAGCACGACGCCCTTAGTGTCGAGCAGCCCGGCCTTGCGCAAATCCGAGATCGCCGCCCAGCGGGCCGAGCCGAAGGTTGCGGACCGTGCCTTCGTCCCGGATCGCCAGGCGGCGCCCCCCAGTGCAACAGCGCCGCTCGCGACCCCGCCCGTCGCCGCCAGGAGGCCGGCTGTGTTGAAGACGTGCGGGGCTTGGCGGTCGAAGGCCAGCCACCAGCCGAACAGCTTCCAGGGTGCATAGAGCGCGCAGCCGAACGCCTCGGCCAGCGGGGCGCCGAGGGCGGGCTGATACGCCAGCATGGCAGCCGCCCACTGCGTGGCGGCCCAGAGACCGCCAAGCGAGAGCAGCAGGGCGGTGCCGATCTGGAAGCAGAGTGCTCGTGCCGACATGGCCGATCCTCACGAACGCGCGAAGGCGCTGTTGCGTGATCAGGATGCGGCCGAGTGCACCGCGCCGTGAATGGGGAAACGCGGGGAAAAGAGGGGGGTCGCGGGAAGGGCAAGGAGGAGGCGGGAAGGCGACGCTTGGCAGTGGCGCATCGCGCATCATGAGGCGCGCGATCGTTCTCTAGCGATCTGGCCGCGACATCTACGAACCACTCGCTCGGCGGCGCGCACGCCCGATCGACAAAGGCGCGCCAGCCGAAATCTCGCCTGCACATTCCGTAGCAAGCTCCCGGCTCTTGCGCAGGAACTCGGCGATGAGCTCAAGCTCCTTCGCGCCGTACGTCGACCACAGCGCGAACATGCGTTTCTGGATAGGGCTGTAAACGGCTTCGATCGGCTCGACGGCCTCGGGCCTGATTTCGACCAACACGCGGCGCCGGTCCTTCGGATCATCGACCCGCCGCACGTAGCCCGCCCGCTCCAAGCGGTCGATCAACGCGGTCATGGCGCCGGACGTGAGCCCCGTCGCACCACAAAGCTCGCCAGCGGACACCCTAGTATTCAAAAAGATTAGATCGAGGCACTCGAGATCGGTCGTGTGCAGGGCAAAGCGCGAGGCAATGATCTGGCTGGTCATCACGCTCTGCGCGCCAAGCTGCCTGACTTGCAGCCCGACCTCGGCCAAGAGATCTTTGTGCTGCGAGGTCAAATGCCCCTGTTGGCCCTGCCGTCGTCGCGCCATGTCTTTCCACCTCACCCGATCCGCACCTCATTCGCAAACGCCATCAACATTGCTGCGCAGGTCAAGACATCGAGCGGCAGCCGCCAACGACTCCGCCGCGCCCAACGAACAGCGCGCGTCTCTTCCTCTGCAGTTGCTTCAGTACGCTCGAAGGCTACGGCCTTCGGTATGAAGTCGAAGGCGGACCAGAGCCGCATTGAGACGTGGCTCGCCAGTGCGAGCAGGAGCCAGATGCGGACTGCCGGCGCGCTCCACGCAGCGACCAACGCAACAACCAGTCCGACTTCGAACGCCACGTGCGCCGGTATCCAGAACCGTCGCCGTGAAATGCCGCCACGACCAGGTTGCACGATGTCGAACCGGCGCGGCCAAGCCTTGTCAACTACGGACACCTCATAGAGGCCGCCGCCGAGGCTGATCAGGGCGAGCGCACACGTCGCCGCGACAATGCCGCTCACAAGCATGAGAGAGTGCCTTCAAGGATATCAATATCTATATCATCAAGATACTTGATGATAAATGCATCGTCAAGATGTGGGAGTTTCCGTGGCGGTCTTGGCGGCTGACCCGCCCGCCGGGGGTTGGAATCGCTAGTCTTTCTCCGTAGTGATCGACCAATCCACGCGGACACCGTTCGGTGATGAACGGTTCCTCTCTCCTCATGGTGTTCGCGGCTGTCTCCGTAATCGTTGGAATTGTGTTTGTCATTTCCGCCTGAGACGCGACTTTCCCGGATCACACCAGACGAAGTCGCGGAATTCGTCGTCGCGCAGCTGGACTCCAGGCAGTTCTTGCGGCAGCGGCCGTTCGTTGGTCATTCAATAACATGGAGCATTTGCGAAGTTGCGCCGTTGCGCTCTGCACTGGCCGCCTTGACTCACAACGGTGTGGCCTTTGCGTCTCGGTTCGCGCCTCGAACGCTTCGCGGCGATGAGTCGGCCTCGGTCGACACAGTTCCTGAACCCGCGTACATCCGGCTTCTGCATCTTGCCCCGCGCCGCGCTCAAATCACACAGAGCGAGCGCCGCACGAGCGACCGCAGGCTCGGCGACCGTTACTATGGAGGGGTGAGAGGGTGTAAGCGATGGAAACAGAGGGTCGGCGTCAACAACTCGTCATCACCATCTTCGCGGCTGGCATGGCTCCGAAGCCTTCCAGCCGCGTCAAGTTCGCCGGGAATTACGCCGGGGCGCGCGTTCTCGTGGTGAGCGCCCGCTGCGTATACCCGCCCTGCGGGAATCGTATGTAGAGCGGCAGCCAGCCCTCCACCTTGGTCCGGCCGTCCCCGGACAATGCCTTGCGGATGATGGCCTTCTTTTTGGTGCCGGTGTCGGTGAGATAGCCTGCAGCCGCCTGCGCGCCGATGACCTCGCCCAGCATCGCGCCGACAGCCTCCCTGTCGCGGGCAAGCTCGAAGAAAGTCTCGTCCGGCTGCCAGTGCTTGCCGACATCGACTGCGAGCGTCTCGCCCAGCGTGTCGATCAGCGTCGTGCCGCTGGCCAGCGCCTCGGCCATCACCACGGCGACAAGGCGCATGACCTCCTTGTCGGAGAGCGCGATCAGCTTGGCGAGCACGTCGGCGGTGCGCGCGCCGCTGGCGTCGTCGGCGATCAGCGGGCCGTCCGGCTCGTTCCATCCGAGCAGCTGCCGCGCGGCCTCGCGCTCGGCGGCGAACGCCGTCTGGCTCGGCAGCGCGGACAGCGCCGTGGCAATCGCCTCGCTGGCGGTCTGCTGGCGCTCGGGCTCGATCCGCCAGCGTGACGCGCCCGCGATGACGTGCGCCAGCATCAGCCGCAGCGCGAACTTGGGCGCGTTGGCAACGGCGAGCCGCACGGCGCTGTGGCGGACGAGATCGATGTAGTTGGCGAGCGGCGCGCTCATCTCCGGCCGCTCTGGGCGCGCGGCGTCATCGGCGCTCCCGTCGCCCGTCTCGCCATCCGCCGCGCGCAACACCTTCCGCGCCACCGCGCTCGGCAAAAGTCCCTTGTGAACCGTGACGCGGCCATTGGGCTCGACCTCGATGAAGGCCGCGCCGCCCCTGGCCTTGGGCACGGCCTCGTGGCCCCACGCCTGGAAGCGCTCGGCGGGGCCGATCACCTGCACGGCCTGCCAGCCCTTTGCGGTCAGGTCATCGCGCAGCTCGGCAATAGCCGCGTTCTGCAATCGCCAGAACTGCTCGGCATCGCAGAAGAAGCGCTCGTCACCGAACAGATCGCCTTTGATGTCGCCGCGATACGCGGCCTCGTCGAACAACGCGGACGACGTCGCGATCTCTGCGCCGCCGAGCAGCCACGCCTTCAACTGCCAGCGCGGCGGCGGTGCGGCGTCCGGATCGCGCAGCAGCGCGACATAGGCCTTCTGCCGCTCCTTCTTGGCGAGTGTCAGCAGCTTCAATGTCTCGCCGTCGATCTCGCCCGCACGATAGAGCCGATGGATATCGGGGATCAGGCGGGCCAGCGCCAAGCGGCGGCGGACTATCGCCGACGTGATGCCGAAGGCGTCGGCAATCTCGTCCTCGGTGCGGCCCTTGGCGAGCATCGCTGCAAAGGCGGTGTACTGGTCGAGCTCGTCCATCGGCAGGCGCTCGACGTTCTCGGCCAAGCTCGCTTCTATGGCCGTCGCGTCGTCGTCCGTCTCGATCACGATGCAGGGCACGTCGTCCAACTTGTTTGTATCTGGCTCGGCGTCATGCGCGATCTTCTCCAGCGCCTTGAAGCGGCGCTTGCCGCCGATGACCTCGAAGCCGTTCGTGTTCCTGCGCACGATCAGCGGTTGCAGCAGGCCAATCGAGCGGATCGAGGCGGCGAGGCTGTCGATGGCCTTGGGGCCGTGCTTACGCACGTTCAGCGCGGAGGCGTGAAGGTCGCCAAGCGGAAGATGGGTCAGCGAATGCGGCATGACGGGTCTCCTTCCATTGGGGAGAGGTTGAACAATTGGTGCGAATGAGCCGGGGTCAGTAGTCGCTGGCGAGCATCAGCGTCAGGACGCGGACGACATCCGGTGCGAGCTGGTCCTCTGCGCCGTACGTCAGCGAGGCATCGGCGTACGTATCGATCTTGAAGAAGAAGTGCTCGCCCGCGTGCTCGAACGCGCCGAAGTCGTGCTCCCCCCAGGGATCGTTCTCGGCCGTGAAGGCGTCGAACCGGCGCAGGGCGAGAATTACAGCGGCCAGGGTGTCGGGCGGCATCGCGGCAACGGCGGCGGTCATCACGACGTGTCCGCCGAGCCGGTCGCGCCGCAACGCATCGTTGCGGGCGGCGATTTCGGCCGCGCGGGCTGCATCGGCACTGGAACTTGCCATTGCAGATGTTGGGGCTTGCTGTGTCATGGCTCAGTCCTCCTCGATCGGCTCGTCGGCCGGATAGGGATTTGCGGTGAAGATGCGCGGGTCGAACTCGGCGCGCTTCGCGACCTCGCAGGCGTCGCAGACGAACGCGCAGAAGATATTGTGCGCATCGCGAAGCTCGCGGCGCGGCGCGCCGGAACCGCACCGGCACGGCTTGGCGACTGGAAACAGTCTCGGCATAAGCTCTCTCCTTCTTCAGATGAATGGACGTGCTGGGCCGTTCCGGCGCGCGTTGTGCGCGCCGGTCGGCTGTGCTGGTGATGGGACTTGATCAGGCCGCGCGCTGCTGCGCGGCGGTGCTCGGCTGCAAACTGTCGAGGTAGGCCACGGCCTCCTGCGCCTTGGCGGCGGCAGCGAAGATCGCCCGGGCGTCGGACTTCATCAGCTTGATCCAGTGGTGAATATAGCGGGCGTGGTCCGGGTGCGGCTCGTCGCTGCTGATGCGGAGACGTGCACAGATGAAACATGCCGCCGTCTCGGCTATGCACTCTTCCATGGCATACTGATCATCACCGAACCGCTTGCCGAGCTGGCGGTTGCAGCGCTGCGGCGCCGATGTGAAGTGCGCCATCTCGTGGCTGAGCACGCGATACCATGCATCGGTGCGCGTGCGGCCATCCTTGCCGAGGAACCGCGCCTCGTCGGGCATGTGGATGGTGTCGGCCGAAGGGCGGTAGCAGGCCTGCGTGCCGCCGACGATTACCTTCGCGCTGGTCGCGTCGAAATAGGCCTCGGCCGCTGCGATGCGCTGGATCGGGTTCGGCGGCAGTGCGGTGGATGGCGTGTAGCCGTCCACCTGCTCGGCGGCGAAAACCCAATAGCCGCGTGCCAAGCGGCGAAGCTCGGTCTCGCCGTCGCTGCCAGAGTCGGCAACGCTGTCGCCTTTCACCTCGAACTCGCGGTAGAAGACTATGGGGCTCGCGCGCTCGCCTTTGCGCACGTTCGCGCCGATCGCGTTCCACTGCTTCAAAGTCGCCCACTCGCCCGACTCGTAACCACGCTCCAGCGCCGACACCCACAGCGACAGGATGTTGATGCCGCGATAAGCGGCCTGCGTGGTGGCATTGATCGGCAGAGTCGGATTGAATCCGCCGCGCTGCCACGGCAATACCGGGTCGCCCGGATCGGATTCGATGGCCGCGAGGATTTTCGCGGTGATCGTTTCGTAGATATTGGATCGTGATTTCGCGCTGCTGCTTTCCATGACGGCGTGGGTCATGACGCACACTCCAGAAAGTGGAACATAACCTGAGGAACTCAGCGCTGATCTCAGTCTCAAAACACTACTACAAGTTCCCTTTTTGTTCCAGTAAATTAGTCGGTTTTCTTGCTCGTTTTCAATCACATAATATTGCACTCGCTATCGAAATCCTGGCGTCGAATTCGACCGGAGAAGTCCAAGGCACTTCCCTTGGAAGGGCTCGGCCTCGTTGCCGTGTGCCTGCCTATATGAAGCGTCCTCTCCGTCAAGAGCGCCGATCCATATTCTTTTGTTCGGCCGGAATCCATTCTTCCGTCCCGGCCGTGCAGCTCCGGCCAGCACGGCGCGCAGGCCCAAGTCAAGGACGGCGCGAAGCGCCGCCCGGAGGGCTTGTCCTTGACTGGCCGAGCACCGTGCTATGCTTGCGGCAAGGCGGGATGAAATGCCGTTTTGATCCCTCCGATTTCAGTCGGGTTCGATGGTGAGACTCGTGGAGGACGCGGGAGCGCGTAAGCTTATATCCGGCAGCTCCGTTTCGGCTTGCCATAATGCTGCATTCACGATGACTCACCTCGTTTGGATGGGACTCTGCTTCGTGGCGGCGTTTCAGCCCTTACAAGCCCACAGTCACACATCCAACCCTTTCAATAGCCCACCATCGAGCTATCGAATTCAATGGAACAGCGACGCATCACGCTCTGGGCAACCTGGCACAGATCGCGCCATCAGGGATGGTGCCGCGCTCGAGAAATCTCCAGAATGCGACAGCAAGCTTTCGCGCCAGCGCAACGATCATGATGCGCCGGATGCGTCCGACGTGACCGGCTGTTCGCTGCTGGTACCATTGGCTGAGGCGGCTGCTGGGCTGGTGTTTTAGCCAGAGCCACGCGGCCTCGATCATGACGCTCCGGGCCATGGCGTTACCGCTCTTCGATATCCCGCGACATGTTTCGCTCTGCCCACTGTCGTGAGGACTGGGAGTGAGACCGATGTAGCTGCCTACCTGTCGTCTGTTTTCGAAGCTCCGATAGTAGACTTCTCTGGTCAGGATGGCAGCGAAGGCTGGGCCGATGCCCCTCAGCTTGATCAGCCGGTGGCGGATCGCCTCGCTCTTGCTGCAGCTGGCGTCGGCTTCATCGCGCTCCTTCTCGACCTCGGCAATCTGCTGCTTCACCAGCTTCAATCGAACGATCTCCCGATCGAGTTCGGAACGGAGTCGAGGTGGCAGCGGGTGACCGTCGCCGGTCAGAAGCTCGTCGAGCTTGATCTTGTCACAACGGTACCGAATATTCGTAATTCGGACTCCGTATGCGAACAGCAGACCCTTTATGCGGTTGATATGAGCCGTCCGCTCCCGCACGAGTCGGCTCCGCTCGCGATGTGATCTCCGCAGGTCCTCGTCCTCGCGCGACGGTACGCGCACCATGGAGCAGGCATCACGCTCACCTCTGCACCAGGCCATCAGGGTTCGGACAAGCTTTGCGGCGTCGATGCGGTCCGTCTTCGGGCGTCGAGCACGCCGGTTGACTTCGAGACTTGAGGCATCAATCACAAAGCAGCGGACATCATGCTCTTCGAGCCACCGAGCCAGCCACAATCCGTCGTAGCCGGCTTCAAAGCAGACAACGACTTTGGCCTCCTTGCGCGTTCGAAGCTTGTGCTGTTCGCTCGCACGATTGAGGCGCGTCAACAGGCCGGCCACGTCGCCGCCCTTGATATGATGCATGCTTGGCTGAGATCTGTCGGTGCTGTGGATGGCCAACAGCCAGCTGCCTTTGCTCAGCTCCAATGCAGCGAACACCGTTGTTTCCAGTGGAAACTCGATTTCGGTCTTTGACATCGCCAGCTCCATGAGTGCGGTGGAGGCTGTCGAGTGTGCTACTGCGCGCTCCACGCGCATAGCATCTTCGTGGTGAGTCCGGCAGTAGCGCGTGGTCGTCACAGTCGCGTGCTTATCGTGGCCGTCGCCGGCATCGTGGTCCGCGCCATGGGATCGTCACCGAAGGCCGAGACCCGCGCCAGCGGGGCTCGGGTCCGCGGCCCCAGTGATCGTCAGCCATTCCGTGTGATCGTGGTCGCCGCGGACTAGAGCCCGGCCGCGGCCCCCTTGGGCCGCGGGGCGCTATGACAGGGCCTTGGCCGCTGAAACGCTGGGCTCGGCGCCAGCGTGCACGACATCGTCAACACAACAGGTGCCCGGCATCTGACGCACCACGATCGACCTGAAGGCTGCATTCTCCTCAGTCAGTCGCTTGGCTTTGGCCTGCGTCATGCGCCTTGGCGCAGCTCTCGATCACGGCGGCGTAGTTCGCCGCCGCGAGCCCACAGAGCTTGGCAAGCTCCGTCGCTTTGGGACGCGGCGAGATCCGATGCCGGTCCGACAGCACCGCGTTCTGCGTTGTCGCAGTGACGCCCGCCTGCGCAGTCGCGCCAGTATCGTCCACGACGACAATTCGCTCGGATCGCCGGCTGCATCCATCACGGCGTGCACCCCGAAACCCGGTGTGCTGGTTGGTTGGCAGACGATCCGACCGACCTTTCCGGACTTTCTCTCGTGGGGAAGGTGGTGGCGCGTATTGACGATGTCACGCCGGTTCTCCGCGATGCGCGTTGTTCAGACGATACCATCCCAGGACGCGGCATCTACCGCTCCGCCCGCCGTCCCCCGCCGCGCTGGTGACCCTGCCAGGCGCCTCGCTTCATTGTTCACCTGCTGCCGGAAGGATCGCGATCGCGCGACCAGGCAATGAGGGAAGGGCAGCCCCTTTGACCACGCGGACAGGCAAAAATCGTCGTCATGCCGCACGATGCTTCCGTCACGGACGTACAGCACAGTTGCGATGTCCAAGGATACGGTCCGTCCGGTCGGGGCAAACACATACGCCAGCCGCGTGCTGCTGCGCGAGGAGAACAGCCCGACATCTTCGATCGAGAAGCGCCAGCTCGGGCTTCGCAGCAAGGGGAGTATCAGTGACCACGCTCGTCGTGCTGAGCCGGCGCCCAGATTTCCCAGCACCGGATCGCTGTATTCGGCCGAGGGGCTGTTGCAGCATGCGATAGCGTCCAGATCACCGCGTCGCAGGGCAATTTGGAGACGGCGCGTGATTGCCGCGACTTGGTCCAGTTGCTCATCGATCATCACGTACTCCGGCTGGCTGCTTCGACCTCCTCCCATCAATTGGCTGCTACTCGTGTCGCAGCGCCTCGATGGGGTTCATCTGCGCGGCTTGCCGCGCGGGGAAATAGCCGAACACGACGCCGACGAGCGCGGAGAACGCGAAGGCGAGCAGCACGATGCTCGGGTCGACCGTCAGAGGTACGCCCAGCAGGCTCGTTCCGAGCCACGCCAGGCCCAGGCCGATCAGGACGCCGATCAAGCCGCCGAACAGCGACAGAACCACGGCCTCGGCGAGAAACTGCATGAGCACCTGTCGCTCGAGTGCACCGATAGCGAGCCGAATTCCGATCTCGCGCGTCCGCTCGGTGACTGAGACGAGCATGATGTTCATGATGCCGATGCCGCCGACGACGAGACTGACGGCGGCCACCGCGCCGAGAAGCCCGGTGAGGATGGAGGCTGTGCCGGCGGTCGCCTGCACGATCTGCTTCAGATCGGCGACGGAGAAATCGTCGTCCTTGCCCGCGGCAATATTGCGTCGCTCGCGCAGCAGCGCCTCGATGTCGCCTTGCAGCCGCGCCATATCGACGCCGTCCTTCGCCGACACCATGACGCGAGCAATGTCGGTATTGCCGGCGATCCGCCGTTGGAACGTGCGCAGCGGCATGATCACCGTATCGTCCTGATCCGATCCGAAGCTCGATTGTCCCTTTGCGACCAGAAGGCCGATCACCTCGCACGATACCTTGCCGACGCGGATCGTCCGGCCGACCGGATCGCCGGAACCGAGCAACTTCTGCTTGACCGTTTCACCGATCACGCACGCCGCGCGACCGCCTCTGACCTCGCCGTCGGTGAACGTGCGACCCGCCGCCAATGCCCAATCCTGCGTGACGAAGTAGTCGTTGTCCGTGCCCGAGATCGAGACGTTACGGTTCTCGGTGCCGGCAATGACGGTGGCGGAC
>CALFEM010000631.1 GCA_937950105.1 uncultured Alphaproteobacteria bacterium
CTCTTTCCCTACACGACGCTCTTCCGATCTGTGGTCGACGCACGACACGGTGTACCTCAACGATCTGCTGCCGTTGCCCTACACGGCTGAAACGCTGGCACTGGTGGCCGATCATGTCGACGAGGCGCAGGAGGCGCTTCGCCGGCGCATGCTGATCGAGAACCCGTCGACGTATGTGGCCTTCGAGGCGAGCGACATGAGCGAGATCGAGTTCCTCGACGCGCTCGCACGGCGAACGGGCTGCGGGCTGCTCCTCGACGTCAACAACGTGCATGTTTCAGCAGTCAACCATGGCTTTTCCGCCGAAGCGTATCTCGACGCGTTCCCGCTGCAGCATGTCAGCGAGTTGCACCTTGCCGGACATGCCGAGGTCGATGGCGGCGATGCAACGCGGCTGCTCGTCGATGCGCATGATCGCAACGTGGCGGACGAAGTCTGGCGTCTGTACGAGCGCGTGATCGCGCGTGCCGGTGCGGTGCCGACGCTGATCGAGTGGGACAACGACGTACCGGACTGGCCGACGCTCGCGGCCGAGGCCCGCCGCGCCGACCGGATGCTTGCAGCGCGGGAGGTCCTCTATGCGCGCGCATCGTGAGGAGGCTGGTCGCGCGGGCGCGCTGCAGGCGCTGCAGGAGGGCTTCGCGACGGCGTTGCTGGCAACTGATCCATCCCTGCCGTGCGGACTGGGCGCGGTGAGTGAAGCGCAGCGCGCCAAGCGCTTCTCGGTCTATCGCAACAACGTCAACGCGAGCCTTGCTGCCGCTCTGGCGGCGAGGTTCCCCGTCGTCGAGCGCATCGTTGGTGCAGAGTTCTTCCGCGCCATGGCGCTGGTCTTCATCGAGCGCCACCCGCCGTGCTCGCCTGTGCTGGCTGAATATGGCGGCGACTTCGCGGATTTCGTCGCGCCGTTTCCTCCGGCCGCCGAGCTGCCCTATCTCGCCGATACCGCGCGGCTCGAATGGGCGCGCAACCGCGCCTATCACGCGGCGGACGCGAATGCGTTGGCGCTCGACGCGTTGAGCATGATTGACCCCGCGCACCTCGCGGACGTTCGCCTGGTGGCGCATCCGGCGCTGGCCGTGATGCGCTCGCAATATCCTGTGGTGACGATCTGGCGCGTCAATACATACGACGGTGATGTCGACCGCATCGGAACCGCAAGCGCGGACGGCGAGGCAGCGCTCGTCACGCGCCCCGACCTCGATGTGCTGGTGACCGAAGTGGCGCCGCCGACGGCTGTGCTGGCCGAGGCGCTGGCCGAGGGTGAGCCGCTCGGCCGCGCCGTGTCGCGTGCCAATGCGGCCGGAACGCTCGAACTCGCGCAGTCGCTTGCCCTGCTGTTCGCCGCCGGCGCGATCGCCGGCATCGAACTGCCCGATGCCCTGGTCTGACAAACGGAGACGATCACGATGCACGCTCTCATGTCCCGCGCCGTCGCGCTGTTCGAACGCATCCCGCACGATCTCATCGCGCTCGTCGCGCGCATCTCGGTCGCGACCATCTTCCTGCGGTCCGGTCTGCTCAAGGTCGAAGGCTGGGCCGACGGCACCACGGTCGCGCTGTTCCGCGACGAGTATCGCCTGCCGCTGCTGTCGCCCGAAATCGCCGCGCCTCTGGCGATGGCCGCCGAACTCGCATTGCCGCCGCTGCTGATCGCCGGGCTGTTCACGCGGTTCGCGGCGCTGGCGTTGCTGGCGATGACGCTTGTGATCCAGGTGTTCGTCTATCCCAACGCCTTCGATACGCACGGCGTGTGGGCGGTGGCGCTGCTCTACCTGATGAAGCACGGCGCCGGAGCGTGGTCGCTCGATCGGTTCGTCGAGCCGGTGCAATCCGCGATCCGCACCGGGATGCCAGCAACGTGACGAATGGGGAGTGTCGCGTGAAAGCGCCACCGGCGCACGGAGCCAACCTCGATCCCAGCCATATTGCGACTGGGGAAACTCCCGCTGCAGAACCTCCAGGCGGAAGCCCGCTAGTGTGTCGGCGCAATCTTTCATGGGTTCAAAGATCGCCGGGTCGTAGGCCCGTGTTTCGCGCGATCCGGGAGAGCATGCGCGGTCCGATCTCCTGGTCGTCGTGGAACGCGAACGTCACGTCGGGCCATCCATCACGTACGAGCGTCTTGTGAGAGCCTGTTTGGCGCTTGACGGTCCAGCCGATCCGCAAAAGTGCGGCAAGCACGCGGCGTGCCTTCGTCGCACCGAACGCCGTCATTTAGCAGCGACAGTGATCGTCAGAGCTACGGCGCGCGCTTCAGCATGCTCAAGCCGCTCGGCCAGAACACGCAAGGCCAAAGCCTCGGCTCTAGCCATGGCCTCGTCTCTCGTTGCTCCATAGACGAGTACACCAGGAAGCTCGGGTACCTCGCCGATCCAGCGACCGTCGTCTTCCTGTTCTGTGTCGAACGTGAGCTTCATCAGCATCTCCATGATCGAAGCGTATCAGTGTTTGCTGCTGTTGTCGCTGCGTTCACTCCGCCGCCTGCTTCTTGCCGTTGCGGCCCTTGCCGGGAGCGGCACCCTTGGCGCGGCGGACGAGGAGGTCCTTGAGGTAGCGCCCGGTGTAGCTGTCCTTGCCGGCGGCGACGTCCTCGGGCGTGCCCACCACGACGACGGTGCCGCCGCCGTCGCCGCCTTCGGGGCCCATGTCGATGATCCAGTCCGCGGTCTTGATGACATCGAGGTTGTGCTCGATGATCGCCACCGTGTTGCCGGCGTCGGCGAGTTCGTGCAGCACCTCGAGCAGCTTCGCAACGTCGTGGAAATGCAGGCCCGTGGTCGGCTCGTCGAGGATGTAGAGCGTGCGCCCCGTGGCGCGGCGTGACAGCTCTTTCGCCAGCTTGATGCGCTGTGCTTCGCCGCCCGACAGCGTGGTCGCCTGCTGACCCACTTTGATGTAGCCGAGGCCGACGCGGGCGAGCGTTTCCATCTTGTCGCGGATCGATGGCACGGCCTTGAAGAACTCCGCACCTTCTTCCACCGTCATGTCGAGCACGTCGGCGATCGACTTGTCGCGGAAGCGCACCTCCAGCGTTTCGCGGTTGTAGCGCTTGCCCTTGCACTGGTCGCAGGTGACGTAGACGTCCGGCAGGAAGTGCATCTCGATCTTGATGACGCCGTCGCCCTGGCAAGCCTCGCAGCGTCCGCCCTTGACGTTGAACGAGAAGCGGCCCGGCTGATAGCCGCGCGCCTTCGCTTCGGGGAGGCCAGCGAACCACTCGCGGATCGGCGTGAAGGCGCCCGTATACGTCGCTGGATTGGAGCGCGGCGTGCGCCCGATCGGCGACTGGTCGATGTCGATGATCTTGTCGAGGTGTTCGAGGCCGAGGATCTTGTCATGCTCGCCGGGATGCTCGCGCGCATTGTTGAGGCGCTGCGCGACGGCCTTGTAGACGGTGTCGATGAGCAGGGTGGACTTGCCCGAGCCGGAGACGCCGGTGACGCACGTCATCAGCCCGAGAGGAATTTCCGCCGTGACGTTTTTCAGGTTGTTCGTGCGCGCGCCAGCGACCGTGAGGGATTTGCCCTTGGTCGGCTGCCGGCGGTTCTTCGGCACCGGGATCTGGCGCTCGCCCGAGAGATACTGGCCGGTGAGGCTTTTCGGGTCGGCCATGATGTCGGCGGGCGTCCCCTCGGCGACGATCTCGCCGACGTGGACGCCAGCGCCGGGCCCGATGTCGACGACGTAATCGGCGGCGAGAATGGCGTCCTCGTCGTGCTCGACGACGATCACGGTGTTGCCGATGTCGCGCAGGTGCTTGAGCGTGCCGAGCAGGCGATCGTTGTCGCGCTGGTGCAGGCCGATCGAGGGCTCGTCGAGAACGTAGAGGACGCCGGTGAGGCCCGAACCGATCTGGCTGGCCAGGCGGATGCGCTGGCTTTCCCCGCCCGAGAGCGTGCCCGACGTGCGATCGAGATTGAGGTAATCGAGCCCGACGTTGTTGAGGAAGCCCAGCCGCTCGTTGATTTCCTTGAGGATGGCCTTTGCAATCTGGCGCTGCTGGTCGGTCAGCTTCTCCTCCAGCGTGGAGAACCACGCCAGCGCATCGGCCACCGAACGGCGGGTGGACATCGAGATGTCCTCGCTCGCGATCTTCACCGCCAGCGCCTC